>CAZYNA010000003.1:82962-95353 GCA_964648775.1 uncultured Proteiniphilum sp.
CTAAAAGCTTTACTTGGTTTAATAATAAGCTTGGTTGGTTTAATAATAAGCTTGGCTGGTTTATTAATAAGCTTTGTTGATTTATTAAGAAAGAAAATGTAACATACATAGAACTAAAAGAATATGCAATATAAAAGAATAATTCCCTGTCTCGATATTAAAGATGGCAGAACAGTAAAGGGTGTAAATTTTGTAGGATTACGCGATGCCGGAGATCCGGTTGAGCTTGCCAGACGATATGTTGAAGAAGGTGCCGATGAACTTGTCTTCCTTGACATTACCGCTACAATCGAAAACAGGAAAACTCTTGCAGATCTGGTGCATCGTGTTGCCTCCGTTATAGACATTCCATTTACTGTTGGAGGCGGAATAAGGTCGGTTGAAGATGCAAAAGTAATCCTGAATGCAGGTGCCGATAAAATCTCCATAAATACCGCAGCAGTTGATAACCCTCAACTAATTAGCGATATATCTAACGAATTAGGTAGCGAAACTCTTGTAATAGCAATCGACATAAAACTTGATAATGGTGATTGGAAAGTAGTTGTGCAGGGTGGAAATAAAGTAACAGACATAAATGCAGTAGAATGGGCAAAAGAGGTTGAGAAGTTAGGTGCAGGCGAGATTCTCCTCACTTCCATGAACAAAGACGGCACAAAAGAGGGATTCGATATTGATGCCACAAAAGATATAAGCGAGGCAGTTAAAATACCGGTTACAGCATCAGGCGGAGCAGGCACAATAGAGCATTTCGCAGATGTTTTCAATCAAACAAACGTAAGTGCAGCGCTGGGAGCATCTGTCTTTCACTTTGGAGAAGTTGCAATCCCTCAGCTGAAACAATATCTCAGAGAACTAAATATACCTGTTCGCTAACCGCTCAGAATATAACATATACAAAATAACAATAAACAATACAGAAGTGAATATCGATTTCAATAAAAACGGAGGATTAGTACCTGTGGTAATACAAAACAGCAGTACACTTCAGGTGCTCATGGTGGGATATATGAATGAAGAAGCGTTAGATAAAACACTAAAGGAGGGGAAAGTCACTTTCTATAGTCGCAGTAAACAACGCTTATGGACCAAAGGTGAGGAGTCGGGCAACTTCCTTATTTCGGATGAAATATTAGCTGATTGCGACAATGACACTATTCTCATAAAGGCAACACCGCAAGGCCCTACCTGCCACACCGGATCCACATCATGCTTCAGGGAAGAAACTCCAAAAGGCTTTTTGTATGAGCTCGAAAAGGTTATTGAGCAACGAATTTCATCAAAGAGTGAAAGTTCATATACATCGCAACTGTTCAACAGAGGCATAAACAAGGTTGCTCAGAAAGTTGGTGAAGAGGCAGTAGAACTTGTCATAGAGGCAAAAGACGACAATTTAGAACTGTTTAAAAATGAGTCGGCCGACCTCCTTTACCACTTTCTTATTCTTCTCAAGACAAAAAACCTTAAGCTTGAAGATATCGAAGCAATACTTAAAGGCAGGCACAAGTAACAATATTGAGGCATAAACACTGAGGTATAAATACTAAAGGTTTAAATATTGAGGTATAAATATTAAGGTGTATAAATTGAGGTATAAATACTAAGGCATAAACGCAAAAAAGGGTGAGATCAAAATATGAAATCACCCTTTTTTATATACTAAAATATCTTATGGTTCAATGTTCTATCTAATAGAACAAGTCGGTCTGTCCGGCTTAAGCTTCTGCTTCTGCTACAGGTTGTACAGAAACGAATGAACGATTATTTCTTCTTTTACGGAAAACTACTGTTCCATCAATAAGAGCATAAAGAGTATGGTCTTTACCAATACCTACATTATCTCCGGGATGATGTGCAGTACCACGCTGACGAACAAGAATATTACCTGCTCTAACGCTCTCACCACCATATATTTTCACGCCTAATCGTTTACTTTCCGATTCACGACCGTTCTTTGAACTACCTACCCCTTTTTTATGTGCCATTTTCTTCTGATTTTAACTAATTAAGCAATAATTTCTTTTACTCTCACTTCAGTGAACTGTTGACGGTGACCGTTTAGTTTGCTGTATCCTTTTCTTCTTTTCTTCTTGAAGACCAATACCTTGTCACCTTTTACGTGCGAAAGCACTTCAACTACCACTTTTGCTCCTTCAACTACAGGCGCTCCAACAGTTACAGCCCCCTCATTATCAATAAGCATTACTTTGTCAAATTCCACTTCGCTTCCCTGGTCTGCATTAATTCTGTGGACGAATAATCTCTGGTCTTGTTTAACCTTAAACTGCTGACCCTGAATATCTACTATTACGTACATTTTTAAATAACTTAACGTTACACGTCTGAGGCGAGTCGCAAAACACAACTTCTTTTAGAGCCTTTCGACAAAATTAGGTGCAAAAATATATAATTATTTCCTCAACACCAAAATAATCAGTCCCTTTTTTCTAAAATTCTATATGTATCTCCAATAGAATCAATAATATCCGATGCAGTAAATGAGCGCGCACAGATTGTGTTCTTTGTAATTTCTGCAGTCATTCCGTGCATATAAACCCCTAATCTTGCTGCATCCGGCGCACTATACCCCTGTGCAAGCAAACCGGTGAGCATGCCTGTCAGCACATCACCACTACCGGCAGTTGCAAGTGCAGGCGTACCACTGCTGTTAACAAAAATATTATCTGAATCAATTATTAACGAGTATGCCCCTTTCACAACCACTATCAAATCATACATCCTTGCAAGTTGCATTGTTTTCTCAATCTTATCATAATCATTACTCCACTCACCAATCAACCTCCAAAGCTCCTTTGGGTGAGGTGTAAGAATAGTTTTTGAGGGAAGATAAGAGAGCCACCCCCTGTTGCGCGATAAGATATTCAGACCATCAGCATCAACAACAAGCGGTAATTTATTAGTTACAATGAAATCAAAAAAAGCCTGTTCTGTTTTATGATCAAGCCCCATACCAACCCCAATACCGATTGCGTCGGGCAATATGTCGTAAGATATTGAAGTTATAACCTCCTCATCAGAGTCACTCAGAGCCATTCCTTCGGGAAAATAAGATTGAATAACAGGCACACCACACTTAGGAATAAAAGACGTAACCAGTCCGCACCCCATCTTCAGCGCTGCTTTGGCAGCCATGCACACAGAACCCATCTTTCCAAAACTACCCCCAATAATAAGAGCATGCCCCTGAGTACCTTTATGAGCAAACTTCAAGAGCGGCTTAATTAGTTTAGCTACTTCATTCTCCGAAGTATAGAAAAAGTTAGTCGCCACTCCATCTATAACCTTCTCATTCAAACCAATATTCACAATAGAAACATCACCTGTAAAAGAACTGTTCTCCGGCAAAAACAAGGCAAGTTTCGGAATTTGTAATGTAACCGTATCTGCTGCCTTAACAGCAAACGTAGTATTTCTTTCAATAAACAAACCACTCGGAACATCAATACTTACAACCGGTTTCCCGCTCTCATTTATTTTGTTGATAGCTGCAGCCGCAATACCGGTCACCTCTCTCGAAAGGCCGGTACCAAATATACCGTCAACCACAATATCATACACACTTATATCAGGCAGCCGAGTCTCATCAGACACAATTTTATAAGATATATTATCAGCTTTAATCCTTCTTAAATTATGCGCACAATCCTCAGAGTAGCTGCTGCTATACTCCACTACGCACACCCCCACCCTGTATCCGGCATTACTCAGCATACGTGCAACAACAAGAGCGTCGCCACCGTTATTACCAACGCCGGCAAATACAATTACTGATAAATTTTTGTCAGAGTGTTTTTCTGTAAACCAGTCAAAGAAAGCCAATGATGCCCTTTTCATCAGCTCAAGCGAGGTTATACCCTCCCTTCTGATTGTTTCGGCATCAACTTTACGAATCTGTTCCGAAGTTAAAATTTTCATATCATAAGGAGTGCGCAGGATGAGACTCGAACTCACACGCCGTTGCCGGCACTACCCCCTCAAAGTAGCGTGTATACCAATTTCACCACCTGCGC
Organism: uncultured Proteiniphilum sp.; assembly: GCA_964648775.1. Classification (GTDB taxonomy): domain Bacteria; phylum Bacteroidota; class Bacteroidia; order Bacteroidales; family Dysgonomonadaceae; genus Proteiniphilum. Next base: position 86,994 of record CAZYNA010000003.1, read on the forward strand.
TTAAAAATAATGTGCCCGGAACAGGGGTCGAACCTGCACGTTGTTACCAACACTAGTCCCTGAAACTAGCGCGTCTGCCAATTCCGCCATCCGGGCATCAATTAAGATATATGCAAGCCCCTGCCCGCACTGCGGTTTCAGACTAAGTAATCTGATTTGCGATTGCAAAGATAAAGTTTTTTTTCAGATTGATTCAAATGTTTTTCAAATTAATTACAAAAATGAAAGCCATCTTTCGTAGACGGCCTTCATACACACAATGAAAGTTGTAATAGAGTTAATTGAAAAGTGAAAATTTATATAATAACAAATTTAAAAAGTATCAATAAAAAGTATATTCAAGTGATGAGTGGTGGTAAGGAGTATAAGAACTCTCGTAGGCCCTTATCCTTTTTCTCACAACCGAAGGCGGGCGGTTATTTTTGTAGCGGTTAAGAGCATCGCTCACCTCAACCGATTTACCCACCGGAACTGATATTTCCACCGTTACGCTCTGGTCTCTGAACCCCTGATCTATAGGTACAGACAAGAATTCAGGTAACAGTAACAGAGAATCTTTCTGAACAATATTATATGTAAACTGATCAATATCCTCTTTGGCACTTCTTAAACTCCTGCCCTTAGATGCTGATATAACCCTCACATGAAACAGCGAGTCGCTACTTTTTCCAATCTGCAGATTCACATTATTAAACAGCAGCGAATCCTCATTAATATTGGTGTATGGCAATTCATCAATATCATTGCGATATGAATGAAAACCGTACGATAGTTTAAACGGAGAGTAATCCTCCCTGTATGGCAACAGATCTACATATAATTTGTTAGAATCTACAGGAGCAATGGCAATTATCTTTTCCTGCGAACTCTCCACATTATATTTTTTAGCAATATTTGATGCAAGCACACCCGATAAAATTAATCCCGCCACCCATAAAACCGTTGCCACAACCCCAATAACCGGTCGCGATTTCGCCTTCATTATTCTCCTTATAATCCACACCACAATTGCAATAAGCGGAAGGATCAGGATTAGTGCGGTCGACAAATAAAGCAGTGTTGTTTCAAAACCCGGGTCTATAAACAGCGACTTCAGCGGCATTATTTGCGAACCGGCAAAAAAGAGTCCGAATACCACAGCCAAAAATATTAATCCAATGAATCCCACAAACGTGAAGAACACAATCTTAAGAAATACCAGAATCACATTCAGGCAACCCGATCTTTCGCTTGAAGAATATTGCACACCGGTTGAGGCATGATGGGCACTATTTGAGGCATGATGGGCACCAGTAGAACCATGTTGGCCACTGTCAGAAGCATATCGACCACTGCTTGAAGCATATAGCGCACTGCCCGAAGAATGGTCGGTCTCAGTCCCGGCATCAGGCTCAGAACCAGGCTCAGTACCAGGCTCAGCATCATGCTCAGTTTCAGTTGCCGGCGGCACCGGCGGCATTCCTGCTGAGGAGGGCTGCCCCTTTTGCTCTGTGCGACCTTTCGAGCCAGACACATTATCTGTAACTTTGTTGCGAATCGACTGTATATACTCCTCTTCGCCCATCATTTCCAGCTTCTGCTTCACCGATTTAGCCTCAGGAATAATTATCCATAGCAGAATATACAAAAGTACCACCCCACCATTTATATTCCAGTTAAAATCCAGATCCCTGAACAGGTAGTTCATCGGGAAAAATGAAACCATACCGAATATATTCACAAATAAAGGAAGAACAAACAGCAAACGCGGAATCCATGCATCAATCTTAAAATATGCAGCTATTCCCCCACACACCCCGCCAATATACCTGTCGTTGGGATTTCTGTAAATACGTTTCGAAACATTCGACTCCATAGGCTTCGCCTTAAGCACAATCCACAAAATCACATATACCCAGAAAAGTACACCAAAGAAAAGCACAAAAACCAATCTTATCCAGGTTGGGTCTGTCTTAAAATAGTTTGCCAAACCACTACAAACCCCACCAATAATTTTATCGTTGCCATTTCTGTTAAGTGAGCGTGATTCGGTATGCTCCGCACGTTTAAACTCCTCCTTGCTACTCTCGGCAAACTGCTCATTCTTAACTGTTTCCTCATACTCCATATCAAACTCCTCCGGTCTGCCAATACTATTTATTATAGCCTCAACATCCTCGTCGGTAATACAGTTAATCCCCAACTTCAAACGGTTCCCGAAAAGCTCAGCTATCCGATTCTCAATATCATTAACAATCTCATCACCATCCTCTTCGCGCGAAAAATAGTTTTTCAGGCTCTCGATATACTGCTTCAAAATCTCATAAGCAGTCTCCTCAATAGCAATTACCTGTCCTTGAAAATTTATATTTATTACCTTTTTCATATAATAAACTGTTTTAGAATGTGTTCTGTTTTTCTGATGATGATGTTTGAATATCTTCCGAGGTTATTCTCTCAACCCCTGTTGCCAATTCATTCCATGTCTCTGCCAGCAAACTATAAAAAGTCTCACCTTTCTCTGTCAGCCTGAAATATTTACGTGGTGGTCCCGACGTACTCTCCACCCAATGATAACTAAGTATCCCCCCATTTTTGAGTCGGTTCAGCAACGGATAGAGCGTACCTTCAAGTAACTGTATTCCGGCATTCTTCATCGATTCGATAATATCTCCGGGATATGCCTCCTTTTTTCTAATAATAGAAAGAATACAGTACTCCAATACCCCCTTTCTCATCTGACTCTGAGTGTTGTCTATATTCATATGATTTATAATTACAATTTTAATTAACCATTATCACGATACAAAAATAACTAAAGCAAGGTATTAGGCAATACAAAGTACCTGACAAAATTGATATTTTAAACTCATTTAACTTTAAATCACTATAAAAGGTATCCATTTTAAACTTTCTAAACATTTAACACTATAAACTTTGTTCTTTTCCTGCTTGTAACGCCTCATTATTATACTGTTCAAAAATATTTCATGTATATTTGTCACTGATAAAAACCAATATTATGTCATTAAACGGAAAGCGTATTGTTTTGGGAATTACAGGAAGCATTGCTGCATACAAATCTGCAATTCTCACCAGACTATTAATAAAGAAAGGAGCTGAGGTGCAGATTGTAATAACACCTGCAGGAAAAGAGTTTATTACTCCGGTAACGCTCTCTGCTTTGTCGGGGCGACCCGTCATTAGCGAGTTCTTTGCTTCCGGCGATGGCGCCTGGCACAGCCATGTAGATCTTGGTTTGTGGGCCGATCTGATGATTATCGCTCCCGCCACAGCATCCACCCTGGGCAAGATGGTGAGCGGCATTGCTGACAATATGCTTATTACCACATACCTATCTATGAAAGCTCCTGTATTTGTTGCCCCTGCAATGGATCTGGATATGTTTAAGCATACCACAACCCAAAGAAATATACAATCGCTTATCAATGATGGTGTACACATAATAGATCCCGGAACGGGCGAGCTGGCAAGCCACTTAGAAGGTAAAGGCAGAATGGAGGAGCCCGAAAATATCGTTGAACAGCTAGAGCAGTTCTTTGCTACCGCCAACAATAAAGAGGCACAAAACAATAAGCCCCTTTCTAAAAAAAAAATACTCATAACGGCGGGCCCCACCTATGAGCGAATCGATCCGGTGCGCTATATAGGCAACTTCTCATCCGGCAAAATGGGCTATGCACTTGCAGAAGAGTGCGCCTCACTTGGAGCAGAGGTATACCTCATATCAGGTCCCACTTCACTAACCCCAAATCATCCGGATATACAGAAAACCGATGTTGAGTCGGCCCTACAAATGTATAACGCCGCAATGAACCTCTTCCCTCAAATGGATGCAGCAATTCTTTCGGCCGCAGTAGCAGACTATCGCCCCGTTCATACAGAAGAAAAAAAGATGAAAAGGGAGAAAAACAGAGATATAACACTCACCCTCACCACCAACCCCGATATTGCCGCATCGTTAGGAGAGAATAAGCAAGCCGGTCAGATTTTGATTGGTTTTGCGTTAGAAACAAACAATGAAGAGGCCAATGCAATTAAAAAACTCAATCAAAAGAATCTCGATTATATCATTCTAAACTCGCTTCAGGATGCCGGAGCAGGCTTTGGGCACAACACCAATAAAATTACAATTTTAGCAAGCAACAACAGTAAAAAGGAGTTCGGCCTAAAATCCAAACAGGAAGTTGCCAAAGATATTATTAATTACATTTTTAATACCTAAACACAACAGTATAATTTCAAATAAAACAGAGCATAATGAGGAAACGCCACATTCTAACTACATTAATTTCAATTCTAATAGTATCCAACTTTTCAAGCTACTCACAGCAATACAGGTTTCCGGTTACAGTGCCTCCTGCCCTCAGCGGTAATTTCGGAGAGTTAAGGAGCAACCACTTTCATTCGGGAATCGACTTTAAAACGCAACAGGTTGTCAACAAACCAATCGTTTCTATCGAAGATGGATATGTATCGAGAATAAGCGTTGCACCGGGGGGATACGGACTCGCACTTTATGTAGAGCACCCCACAACCGGTCACACTTCAGTTTATGCTCACCTCAACAGTTTTTCAAAAGAGATTGCCGGCTACGTTAAAACCAAACAATATGAGCTAGAGAGATTTAACGTAACACTCTACCCCACTCCCGGAGAACTTCCGGTTAAGGCGGGAGAGCAGATAGCACTAAGTGGAAATACAGGCAGTTCGGGCGGTCCACACCTCCATTTCGAAATAAGAGACTCCAGATCAGAGGAGCCTCTTGATGCTCTTGAATTTCTTCCTAAAATTGCTGATACGCAGAGGCCCGACCTAAGGGGTATCGCTTTCTACCCCATCAAAAACAGAGGTTTAATTAATGGGAGCAACGAGCCAGTCAGACTGAATATCAGTAAGGATGGCAACGGAAACCCATTGGGGCCGGGCAGAACCATAAATGCATGGGGGCGCATTGGTGTGGGGGTTAAGGCATACGACCGTATGAACGGGCAGAATAATATATACGGAGTAAGGTATGTTCGTCTGTTTGTTGACGACAGCATGGTTTTCAGCAGCACCATCAACCGTTTCTCTTTTGATGAAACCCGAATGCTGAATTCGTTTGTGGATTTTGAGGACTGGAAACTGCGGCGTTCTTTCTATATGAAATCGTTTGTTGAGCCGGGCAACACCCTACCCTTCTATAATAATATCAACAACGGCTATATCGATATAAATGAAGAACGTACATATCGTTTACGCTACGAGCTGGAGGATTATTACGGTAATAAATTAACATACAATTTTAATGTAAACGGCAGTCCGCAAACAATTGAGAGGCAAACACACTGCGACAACTGGATGGCCTGGAATCTGGTAAATTCTCATATCGAAATGGGGTTCACACTATCAATTCCTATCAATAACCTGTACAACGATATATGTTTTAAATACAGCAGAACAAAAAGCGACAAATACTTCTCCGATATTCATCATGTGCATGATGCTCCCGTTCCGCTCCATAACAGAGCCGATATGTGGATAATGCTTAACACCGACACCCTGCAGAACAAAAATAATTACGGAATTGTAAGAATCAACGAAAACGGATCTGAAAGCTGGATTGGCGGCAAGTACAACCAGGGCGGATTATCAACTACTATACGTGAGCTGGGCGACAGCTACTCTATCTCCTCAGACACACAGCCTCCTGTAATCACACCATTATCGCCCGCTAACTGGGCAGGTCAAAAGCGCATTCAAATCCGCTTAAGAGACAACAAGAGCGGCATCTCATCGTTCAGAGGAGAGATTAACGGAGAGTTTGTGCTGTTTACTCACGACTCAAAATCTACTGTTTACACATACAATTTTGATGATGAGCGACTAACCAAAGGTGGGCTCCAAACATTTGTATTTACCGCAACCGACGGGGCCGGTAATAGCAGCGAGTACAGCTACTCATTCACATATTAAACAATACTGTTTTGCAGCTACACTAACCCCAAAGTCTCTTTCACAAGTGCAATCTCCCTTTCGCTTCCGGTGTGCTTACCCTCCACATCCGACAGCTTAACGCACTCCTGCCACCTCTCCTTGGCAGTCATTTTGCACCTAAACAGCTTCATAACTATATTCATGCTTTTGATATCAGGCCCAACATCATTTGTGAGATTTGTGCCAATGCCAAAAGTAGCCCCAATCCTGTCGCCGCAATACTCCTTAATCTTAATTGCTTTATCAACATTCAAACTATCCGAAAAAACCAGATACTTCATCTTAGGGTTCACCTTCAACTCCTCATACCGCCTTATTGCCTTATCGGTAAACACAAACGGATCACCACTATCGTGCCTCAGGCTGGTAAATAGCGAAGCATGTTTTTTACTGAAATTCCTCAGAAAAACATCTGTGGTATAAGTATCGGTAAGCACAGTACCCAGGTCGCCGTCATACACATTTATCCAGTCTTCCATCGACATGTAGTTGGCCATTTTATAACCATAAATAGATCCGTGAAACTGCACCCATTCGTGCGGATGAGTACCCGAAACCGCAATATTATGCTTATAAGCCATATAAACATTGCTGGTTCCAAACAAGCTATCGCCGGCATGCTGTTTAAGCAGCTCCGTCACCCTGTCTTCAATATCAAAACTAAAGCGTCTGCGCATTCCGAAAAGCGAAAAAGAGATACCATGCTCCTTCATTCTTATTGCCTTTTCAATAGCCGCCCTCTCCATGTAGTCTATATCAGGATATTTTCCCATCTCACGGAAAAACAGTTCAGAAACAGTAGCAAGAATCGGGGTTTCCCACAATGTAATACGATATAGCAAACCACTTGCTTTAATATGCAGCTTTGAATCCTCCATCCTTATATCAATCTCGTCAGGATTAAATCGGAAGCCCTTCAGGAAATCTATGTAAGTTGGCGGAAGATAAGGCATTTGCTCTCTGATAAACAACTCTTCGCTATCCGCAAGCGACAGCAGCGACATCTTCCTGATCTCCTCTTTCAGCAAAAGATCAAACCCATCGGGATAATCGCCATTGCTTCGGTCAACAAACTCAAATTCACCATGCGCACGCGGAAACAGTTTGGAGTAAGCATAACTTGTTGTAAACTTATATAAATCAGTGTCGAGGATACTTTTTATGATTCCCATTATTCTTTAATTTAACTTGTCAAACAGTTAAAACGTTTTATTTATCGTTTCGTTCACTCCATAAAGCCAACCCACAACCAAAACCGTTATGCTGTAATTTGTATATAAGAGTAAATAATTGATCATTATGTTCGGAAAAGTCAGAATATTTTGATTTTTCGGAACGTTTTAATCAAATACCGGTTTTTTCGAGTGTTATAGAATTAGTAGAAAAATAGTCTATTACTATCAGGCAATATAATAACATTTATAATCAAAGGAATATTAGATAATTATTTCTTTTACCTTATGCCCTATTTATGTAAAGAGATATGGTTTGAATCATGGGTTTTATAATTAGATAAATATTAAGTTTCCCCAAAAAGTTAATGAAGAACTTTTGGGGAAAATTTAAATTAAATCTGAAATATTTTCTCTCGAAATCTTAGTATATTCGTTTTTACTATTTTTATTTTGTATTGTCCGGGAATTGACTCTATATACAAATAGTATCCTGATTCGTCTGTATCAGTAATAATTACTCCATCCCTTATTTCATAAGTAAAAAGATTTTTTAGCTCTCCATATTGATATAAATAAATAAGTTCAGACTCAATTCGTAAGTTAACATCCGTCATAGTCATATTAACAAGATTGACGCCGTATAAATGCGAAAATTCATCTTCGACATTCTCTTTTTCACAGGAAGCCATTAACAATAGGGTCCATAATAAAACTATACATTTAATACTATTTCTCATAATTATATTCTTTTAGTTGAATAATTTACGGTACTTGTTGATTCTTATTAACATCTTTCATCTGATTAAATTAAAAATTATTTGGTCACGGGCGAATACAGACAAAAATATCCATATTCTACAACAGATTTAAAATACAATCTATCGATTTTATCTATATATACACACTTAACTATGTTCCAGGATATTAACTTAACGTCAATATTATCTTTTAATCTTCAAAAAACTTACATCTACATCATACATTTTAAAGTTTAATAATGCTACTAGTAAGCTAAACCATACATTTTAAACTTCCCGAATTATTACTAAAATCAAAAGAACTTAGATAAAGCCAGATGTGCGTATCATTTATCTCCCAGTTTTCAGGTAGAGAAAATTCAGCTTTTCCATCTCTTCTGATAGCAACTCTGTAAAATATTTTTGTCTCCATGCTTTTCATATTCAGGCAAACAAGGTTAACTTTATC
>CAZYNA010000004.1:0-59938 GCA_964648775.1 uncultured Proteiniphilum sp.
ATGAAAACTTTATACGTGCCAATCCAAAATGTTTCGCTATATGAAACAGTATTAGACAAAATTAAAATTCTTCTTGAAGCAGGAGCAGTTGCAGAAATAGATCAGGTAAACTGGAAAGATCAGTTCCCGAAAAAAATGCCGGTAACTGTTCGTGCAGCACACAATAATGATTCGCTTTACCTGTATTACACCGTAATAGGAGAAGAACTGCGGGCAGAGAATACTAAGGATTTTGGTTCGGTATGGGAAGATAGCTGTGTTGAGTTCTTTATGCAGCGAGAGGGTGCTTCAAGCTATATAAACTTTGAATGCAACGTGTTGGGAGCCTTACTGACGCGTGTTCATGAGACAAGAGATAATGGTGTTTCGCAAACAGATCTGATGAGCTCTGTTTATAGGCACAGTACCATTAATCATAGGTATGAGAATGGGAAGCAGATTAGTGACTGGACTATGTATCTTGAGATCCCAAAAAAAGCCATGGGATTTGGAGAGAATGAGTCGCTGTCCGGACAAAAGATCAGAGCAAACTTCTATAAGTGTGGTGACAAAACACCCGAGCCGCACTATTTGAGCTGGAATGCGATTGATTTACCTAAGCCAAACTTTCATGTGCCGGAGTTTTTTGGCTTACTGGAATTTGAATAGATAGAATAATATAGCGAAATTTAATTTACAAATATTTTTAACAAACAGACCTAAAACAGGGAACTTTATGAGTGATACGGAAAAACTAAAAAGAGTTGTTTTTCAGTTTATTGAACAGGATGACAATGTAGTTATCAAGCCACTTGGCAAGGGACATATTAACGATTCATATAAGGTGGAATCAAATGGAGATGTATATGTGTTACAACGTATTAACCATCACATCTTTAAAAATGTTCCTGAGCTTCAGAATAATATATTCAGGGTTACTGATCATATAAGAAAAAAGCTTCAGGCAAAAGGTGTATCTGATGTTGACAGAAGAGTTATTACATTGGTGTCAACACACGAAGGTGCTCTTTATTTTCAGGACGCGAATGGAGATTACTGGCGCCTGATGGTGTATATTGCAGATAGTAAAAGCTATGATGATATAAATCCGGAGTTAGCATATAGGGCAGGGATAGCTTTTGGAGATTTTCAAAAAACATTATCGGATATTCCCGGAGAACCGCTATTTGAAACTATCCCTGATTTCCATAATATGGAGGCAAGGCTTGAGACATTTCGTGAGTCCGTAAAAGCTAACAAAGCCGGGCGTTTGGATGAAGTGGCAGATCTTGTGAAGGAGATAGAAGACAGGTCTGAGGAGATGTGTAAAGCCGAAAGGCTGCACAGAGAGGGTAAACTTCCGAAGAGAATCAATCATTGTGATACGAAAGTTAATAATATACTTTTTGATGAAAATGATGAGGTTCTGTGTGTTGTTGACCTTGATACAGTGATGCCGGGTTATGTGTTGTCTGATTTTGGTGATTTTATACGTACCGGTGCAAATACAGGTGATGAGGATGACAAGAATCTCGAAAACGTATCGGTAGATTTGGATATCTTTGAGGCATACGCTAAGGGTTATTTAGAATATGCAGCATCATTTTTGACAGATGTTGAAATTGATAATCTGGCTTTTGGAGCTAAACTTCTGACCTATATGCAAACTGTTAGATTCTTTACAGATTATATTGATGGGGATACATATTACAAAGTAGCTTATCCTGAACATAATCTGGTTCGTACAAAAGCTCAGTTTAAACTGCTTAAAAGTTTGGAAGAGAATTTTGAAAAGATGCAAAGTATAGTAAAAGATGCTGCTAATAAATAGTTTGCAATTCTAATAAAATTATTATCTTTGCACCGCTTTATTTTTTTAAGGAGAAAACGTGGCAAAATTTAGTTTGTACAATATTCCCCTAAAAAACCTTTCGGCCGGTTTACATACTTTCGAGTTCGATTTGGACAGGAAGTTTTTTGACGCTATTGATGGTGAGGAGGTACGAAAGGGTAATGTTAAGGTGGTAGTAGATGTAAGAAAAACTTCATCTGCATTCGAATTTGATTTCGATATAAACGGAGTGATTCAGGTGCCATGCACTAGATGCTTGGATGATATGAACCTGGATGTTGATACTCAAAACAAACTTGTTGTAAAATTTGGAGAAGAATACTCGGAAGAGAGCGACGAGATTGTAATTGTGCCTGAGGATGAGGGTGAAATTAATATTGCCTGGTTCCTTTATGAATTTATTGCACTTACAATTCCGATTAAGCATGTACATCCTGCGGGCGAATGCAACAGGACTGTAGCTTCCAAATTTAGAAAACATCGTGCAGTAAGCGTTGGAGATGAAGATGACAATGATACCGACGATGCAGATTTAGATAGTGATATTGATACTCAGGAAGACGAGGATTCTCAAACAAGTGATCCGAGATGGGATGCTTTGAGAGGATTAAGTTTAGATGATAATTAAATAAATAGAATAAATTGATATAAAATGGCACATCCAAAAAGAAGACAGTCTTCTTCAAGACAAGGAAAGAGAAGAGCCCACGATCATGCTAAAACGCCTACAATGGCATTATGTTCAAACTGTGGTGCATGGCACGTTTATCATACAGTATGCAGTGAATGTGGATATTATAGAGGAAAATTAGCAATCGAAAAAGATGTGATGGCTTAAAAACATCTTATTTGGTTGAACAAAAGACCCTGAAATAACCTTTTAGTTTTTCAGGGTTTTTTTCTAACAGTTAATATTTCAATGATGAGACAATTAAATGCCGTAATTACAGGGATTTCCGCAAGTGTACCCGATTATATCCTTACAAATGAGGAATTATCGAAGTTGGTTGATACCACGGATGAATGGATTATGACCAGGGTTGGAATTAAGGAGAGGAGAATACTTAAAGGTGAACAGCAGGGAATATCTGTGTTAGGAACCGAAGTAGTGAAAGATCTTCTTGAAAAAACCGGTACAAATGCTGAGGAAGTAGATGCTGTTATTTTTGCCACATCTACTCCTGATCATATCTTCCCGTCAGCTGCCTCTATTGTAGCAGAAAATTGTGGAATAAAGAATGCATTCTGCTTTGATATGGAGGTTGCATGTTCAGGATTTGTTTATGGGCTGGAGATTTGTAATGGTCTCATTAAAACAGGTAAGTATAAAAAGATAATCCTTCTGGCAGGAGATAAAATGTCGTCGATAACCAATTATACTGATAGAACAACATGTCCGTTATTTGGAGATGCAGCCGGTGGTGTGATGATTGAGCCAACGGAGGAGGATTATGGAATTATGGATGTTGAATTACATTCAGACGGAGTGGGTTACAAGCCACTTCAGATGAAAGCAGGTGGAAGTAAATACCCTGCAACCGAAGATACTGTTCAGAAAAATGAACATACAGTTTATCAGGAGGGTAAAGTTGTATTTAAATATGCTGTTTCAAGAATGGCTGAAGTGTCGGAATCGGTTATGAAAAGAAACAACTTGTCAGCTGAAGATATTAATTGGTTAGTGCCTCATCAGGCTAATATGAGGATTATTGATGCAGCTGTTCAGAGAACAGGGCTTTCAAAGGATAAGGTTATGGTGAATATACAGCGTTATGGCAATACCAGTGCCGGAACTATTCCATTGTGTCTTTGGGAGTGGGAGCCTGTATTAAGAAAAGGTGATAATATTATTTTAACAGCATTTGGTGCAGGTTTTTCGTGGGGAAGTGCCTATATAAAGTGGGGTTATGATGGTGAAGGTGGAAAAGTGAGAGGTGAGGAGTGAAAAATTTTAACCGGATGGAGTATCAAAAAAATCATAAATCAGGCTTTGTAAATATTGTTGGGAATCCCAATGTGGGTAAATCTACCTTAATGAATTGTCTGGTAGGTGATAAAATCTCAATTATAACGTCAAAAGCTCAAACTACAAGACATCGGATTATTGGCATAGTTAATACGCCTGAATATCAGATAGTGTATTCAGATACACCAGGGGTGTTGCAGCCAAATTATAAATTGCAGGAATCGATGCTCAGTTTTTCTCTCTCCGCACTTGATGATGCAGATGTTTTATTATATGTAACTGATGTTGTAGAGAAAATTGATAAAAATGATAATTTCCTTACGAAAGTTCAACGTTTAAAACTACCTGTATTACTTTTAATTAATAAAATTGATCAGACAAATCAGGAAGATTTGATTAAGCTGGTTGATGCATGGAAGGATTTGTTGCCGGAGGCTGAAATTTATCCAATTTCTGCTCTTAACAATTTCAGTATAGATCAGATTCAAAAACGGATTTTGGAGTTATTACCTGAATCTCCTCCCTATTTTGAGAAAGATGCATTGACTGATAAACCGGCTCGTTTTTTTGTAACAGAAATAATAAGAGAGAAGTCGCTTTTAATCTATCAGAAAGAGGTTCCTTATTCTATAGAAGTTGTTGTTGAGGAGTTTAAGGAAGAAAGCGACATTATAAGAATTCGTGCAGTTATTCTTGTGGAAAGGGATACGCAAAAAGGTATAGTAATTGGTCACAAGGGTGAGTCGATTAAAAAACTTGGCACCCTTGCCCGAAAAGATATTGAAAGGTTTTTTGAGAAAAAAATTTACCTGCAGCTTTATGTGAAAGTAGAGAAGGACTGGAGAAACAGGGATAATATGCTGAAAACCTTCGGTTATAAACTTGATTGAATTATGCAAAATTTAGTAGCAATTGTAGGACGTCCGAATGTTGGTAAATCTACTCTGTTTAATCGTCTTACGCAGAGTAAACAGGCCATTGTAACAGAAGTTGCGGGAACTACCCGTGACAGATTGTACGGTAAAGTTAACTGGACAGGTCAGGAGTTTTCGCTGGTTGACACCGGAGGATGGGTGGTTAACTCTGATGATGTGATGGAGGATGAAATCAACAAACAGGTTCAAGTTGCTGTTGAAGAGGCTGATGTAATCCTTTTTGTTACGGATGTAATGAATGGTTTAACCGACCTTGATTCAAGTGTTGCACAAATGCTGCGTAAGTCCGGCAAAAAAGTTGTTGTAGTTGCCAATAAAGCTGATAATTTTAGTTTGGGCTTTCAGTCAGCAGAATTTTATTCACTTGGTTTGGGTGACCCATATAGTGTATCGGCCATAAATGGTTCCGGAACAGGCGACCTGTTGGATCATATCTTAACTCTTTTTACTAAAGACAATGAAGAAGAAGAGTTGGATGATATTCCAAAATTTGCGATTGTAGGAAGACCTAATGCAGGTAAATCTTCAATAATAAATGCCTTGGTAGGAGAGAAGAGAAGTATAGTAACTGATGTTGCCGGTACAACACGCGACTCAATATATCATCGTTACAGTAAATTCGGAATGGATTTCTACCTGATTGATACAGCAGGAATTCGAAAAAAAGGTAAAGTAACAGAAGATCTGGAGTATTACTCCGTTATCAGGTCAATTAAAGTTATTGAAAGTGCAGATGTTTGTATACTTCTTATAGACGCAACAAGAGGTATTGAAAGTCAGGATATGAATATCTTCTCACTTATTCAAAAAAACCGTAAAGGATTGGTGGTTTTTGTTAATAAATGGGATACTGTTGAAGAGAAAGATAATGTTGTAATAAAGACGTTTGAAAATGCTATTCGTCAGCGACTTGCTCCTTTCACGGATTTCCCGATAATATTTGGATCTGCTCTTACCAAACAGCGAATACTGAAGATGATGGATCTGGCGAAAGAGGTTTATCAGAATAAAAAGAGAAGGATTCCAACTCATAAGCTTAATGAGGTAATGCTGCCTGTTATTGAAAGAACACCCCCACCTGCAACAAAAGGTAAGTATATAAAAGTGAAATATATAACACAACTACATAATACGAGCGTACCATCTTTTGTGTTCTTCTGTAATTTGCCAAAATGGGTGAAAGAACCTTATCGGCGATTTGTTGAAAATCGTATGAGAGAGAACTGGAACTTTAGTGGTACACAGATAAATATCTTCTTTAGAGAAAAATAAATCGGGTATTCCGATGCATTCACAAAAATTTTGCGTTAATTTGTATTACTTTTGCAATAGTGAATGATAAATTCTGCTTTTGTATATTAAAAGAATATAATTTGAAATGCATCTCCTCGTCCTTATGGTACGAGCTAAATGAAGGATTACTGATGAATACTACGAACAATCTAGAGAACGAAAAACTCCAAACTAACAAAGAAAATCCCGTTATTGAATCACTCAACGAATCAGAAAATGTTTCTTTTTCGGAGAAAGAGTCTACTGAAAACAATACATCTGATAAAGAGCCTGATTCCGTTCAGGAGAATATACCTGAAAATGAGGTTACAGAAAAGTATGAAGTAGGTGCTGAAAACGATGTGCATGAAGAAGAGATTGACTATGATCTGGAAGACTCTAATGGACATGATGATACAGAATATTCTGACGATGATGACATTGATGAAAATAGTGTCACAGATGAGGGTGCATCCACTTTGTTGCCTATTGATGAAATTGTGCAGAATCTGAAGGATTTACTGAATAAGGAGGATTTGAAGCGTAAGGATGTTGAGGAGTATAAAAATCAGTTTTACCGATCACTTCGTGATGAGATAGAAAGACAGAAGCAAACCTTCATGTCTGAAGGTGGAGAAGAATTAGATTTTGAAGCAAATGAGCCGGAAGCATACTCGGAAGGGAAAGAGCTTCTACAGAAAATAAAGGAAAAAAGAGCAGAGATAATCGTTAAAGAGGAGGCTCAGAAAGAAAAAAATGTTGCCCTTAAGCTTGCTATAATTGAGCAGATAAAGTCTCTGACTGAGACTCAGGGGCATGAGGATTTCAATAAAACATATCAGCAGTTTAAATCTCTTCAGCAGGACTGGAATGAAATTAAACTCATACCGCAATCTAAGGTTAATGAACTTTGGAAATCTTATCAAAAATATGTTGAGAAATTCTATGATCTGGTTCGTATTAATCAGGAGTTCAGAGAATATGATTTCAGAAAAAACCTTGAACTAAAAACAGAATTATGTATAGCAGCTGAAAAGCTTGATGAAGAAACAGATGTGGTTTCTGCATTCCATCAACTTCAAAACCTTCATCAGGAGTGGAGAGAAATAGGACCCGTGTCAAGAAAAGACAGAGAGGATATATGGAATCGATTTAAAGCTGCTTCTACAATAATAAATAAAAAATATCAGGGACACTTTGAGACCTTACGTGAAAAGGAGGATGAAAATCTTGAGCTCAAGACTGCAATTTGTGAAAAACTTGAAGCAATAGACTATTCTCAGCTTAAGACAATTAAACAATGGAATAGTAAAGTAAAAGAGGTTCTTGAGCTACAATCCGAATGGAGAAAGATTGGATATGTTCCAAGAAAATGGAACACTAAAATATATAAGCGTTATCGTGCAGCATGCGATTTCTTCTTTAGAAACAAGAATGATTTCTACAAATCGCTACGTAGTGAAATGGAGGAAAATCTTGCAAAGAAGATTGCTCTTTGTGAGCGTGCCGAAGCTATGAAGGATAGCACAGACTGGAAAAAAACTACGCAGGATATGATTGATGTCCAAAAAGAGTGGAAGACAATCGGAATAGTTCCCCGTAAGTATGTTGACAGTATTTGGAAACGTTTTATTTCGGCATGTGATTATTTTTTTGAACAGAAAAAACTAAACACATCATCAAGGTATGAAGAAGAAGCGCGCAATTTGAAAGCTAAAAAGGCAATTGTGCAATCTATTATTGATTTGGATACCTCACTGGAAGTTGAAAAAGCACTACCATTGCTTAGAGAGCTTATGGACCAGTGGTATAATACAGGTCACGTTCCATATAAACTAAAAGATATTGTTTATCAGGAATTTCATGATGCATCTGAGGCTCAGTTTGATAGACTTAATATTGATAAAGCTGAGAGACAACTGGAGAGCTTCAAGACTAACATTTCTGATATGGCGAAATCAAGAAACGCAGAAAATCAGTTGATGAGAGAACGTGATAAGCTTCTGCGGCAGTATGAACGTATGAAGAACGAATTACAGACATACGAGAATAACATTGGATTCTTATCAATTTCGTCTAAAAAAGGGAATTCGTTACTTGATGATATGAATCAGAAAGTAGAAAAAATAAAAGCTGAATTGCAGCTAATTGTTCGAAAAGTTGAGGCCTTGGACAAAGAGTTATAGAATAATACAATTTACTAAGTACTAGAAGCGAGCGGAATATCCGTTCGCTTTTTTTGATTAATTTATTGTATTTTTTGAGATATATTTGCTACTTCATTCTCAAAAATAAGAGCATATTTGTAAATAAATTGTAAAACACTATGCGTTAACATCGAATTGTACAATTTACAATCTAATAATTTAATATGAATCTTTAATAATCTAAACAAAATGAGAGAATGAAAAAGAAAAAATTAATTAATCTTTGTAGAGGGTTATTGCCCGCATTTCTGTGGTTATTAGCCCTAAGCATTTCTGCTCAGAATATTACAGTGAGCGGTATTGTGAGTGATATTAGTGGAGAACCTCTGATTGGGGTAACTATTCAGATTCTTAATACTACAATTGGAACCGTAACTGATGCTGACGGAAACTATTCTTTACCAAATGTTTCTTCGGATGCTGTTTTAGAGGTTTCATACGTTGGGATGACAACACAGCAGATTAATGTTAATGGACGTAGTACTATTAATGTGACTTTATCAGAAGACTCTGAAGTACTAAGTGAAGTTGTTGTAACAGGATTTGGATTAACCCAAAGAAAAGAGTCATTAACATCAGCTATTTCAGTAATTGGTGCTGATGATATTAGCAGATCGCAGGCGTCTACCTCATCAGGAGCATTAGTTGGTAAGATACCGGGAATAAACTCGCGTCAGGTTGACGGTCGCCCCGGAGCCTCAACTAATATTCAGATTAGGAATATGGGAGCACCACTTTATGTAATTGATGGTATCCAGTCGGATGCCGGACAGTTTAACAATATTGACTTTAATGACATAGAGACAATATCCGTTCTTAAAGATGCTTCGGCAGCTATCTATGGAGTTAGAGCAGCAAACGGAGTTGTTGTTGTAACAACAAAAAAAGGGAAGAGGAATACGAAAAACACAGTAACTCTTAATGCCAATTACGGATGGCAAAGTTTGTATGCATTCCCACGTCCGGCTACCGCAGAGACTTATATAACCAATTATATACAGTCGCAGACTGTTCAGGGAGCAACTAACTACACTTACTCTAAAGAAGATTATGAAAAATGGAAGCAGGGTACAGAAAAAGGTTATGTTCCTTTCGACTGGTATGATTTTATTTGGGAGGTTTCTCCACAGACGTACGTTAATGCCAATGTTTCGGGTGGTTCAGAAGATATAAACTACTATTTGAGTGTTGGTAATATGCGTCAGGATGCAATGATTGTTAACTATGGCGGTTTCGAAAGAACAAACGTTCAATTAAACGTTAATGCTAACATTACTGACAAATTCAGAATTGGTGGAGGAATGAACGGACGTATAGAAACAAGAAGGAATCCGGGTGTTCCGGAAGTTGATGACTACTGGATGCCTCGTTTTGGTACATTCAGGAACTTACCTACCAGAAGACCTTTTGCAAACGATAATCCGCTTTATCCAACTTTGACTTCAACAAATCCGGCAACTAATTTTGGCTGGCTTACTTATGATCTGTCAGGAACATTTCAGGATACATGGAGAGTTGCTCAGCTGAATTTTGATGCTGAATATGAGTTGTTTGATGGCTTAAAGGCAAAGGCGCTATTTAGTTACTTCTTAGCAAATCAACGACTGGATAATCATGAGTACACATATAAACTTTATGGATATGATGAAGATACAGATACTTATCCGGTAATCTTTGAAAATAACAACCCATGGCGTGAGAGAACTCAAGGTTATACAGAAGATGTAACAACTAATTTTCAGTTAGCATACGATAAGAAGTTTGGGCTGCACAATATTGCTGCGATAATTGGTAGTGAAACTATTAAGAGAGATACCCCAAGTACGTGGGTTCACTCAATACCTACTTCTAACGCACTCAATCTGATTGATTATGAGACTATGGATACTTATAACGACAGAGGTAATAATACTGAGGCACGTGTTGGCTTTATGGGTAGATTTAACTACGACTTTGCAGGTAAATATTTAGTTGAATTTTCCGGAAGATATGATGGTTCGTGGAAATTTCCACCGGATCACAGATGGGGATTCTTTCCTTCAGGATCTGTAGGATGGAGAATTTCTGAAGAAAATTTCTGGCAAAATAGTCGCTTGTCAACTATATTCTCTGATTTCAAACTCAGAGCTTCTTATGGTTTGTTGGGAGATGATAATGTTAGCGGTTACAGCGCTTTTGATTATATGGGAGGTTATACATATAAGAATGGCGGATCAGTTATTGATGGTCAGTACACAATTGGCACAGTACCACGCGGCTTACCGGTTACTACTTTATCATGGATCAAGGCTGAGATCCTTGACATTGGATTGGATGCAAGTTTATACAATGGAAAACTTACCGGATCATTCGACTTTTTCAGAAGATTAAGAACGGGATTACCTGCTTCAAGATATGATATATTATTGCCATCGGAAGTTGGTTTTAGTCTTCCCCGAGAGAATTTGAATTCAGATCTTCATATGGGATATGACCTTATGGCAAAATGGACTGATGTAGTTGGCGATTTTACATACTCTATTGGAGCTAATGCCACTTACTCAAGGTTCTATGATTGGGAGCAGTATAAACCACGCTTTAGTAACTCGTGGAATGTTTATAGAAACTCTATAGACAAGCGTTATGGTTATCTGAACTGGGGACTTGAAGCAGACGGACAATTCCAAAGTTGGGAAGAGATTGCTTCATGGCCAATTGATAATGACAGACAGGGTAACAGAACTTTACGTCCGGGTGATATTAAGTATAAGGATATTAATGGTGATGGTGTTATTAACTGGTTGGATGAACGTCCAATTGGTTATCGACAGGATTCAACACCAATATTTAACTTCGGTTTAAACTTCTTGTTTATGTGGAAAGGTTTTGATCTTGCATTCGACTTAACAGGAGGTGCTTTGTCTACCTGGTATCAGGAGTGGGAGCAGAGAAATCCATTCCATGATGGAGGAAACAATCCTCAATACTATATGGAAGATACGTGGAGATTGTCTGATATATGGGATGCTAATAGCGAGCTTATACCTGGTAAATATCCTATGTTGCTGATTGGTAATAGCAGCCACAGTAATTATTGGAATAGTACATTCTGGAAGAAAAATGTGAAATACATTAAGGTGAGAAACTTAGAGTTTGGATATAATGTTCCAAAATCGATAGTTGAAAAAGCGTCATTATCTGATTTAAGGATATATTTAGCAGGTCAGAATCTAATCGGACTCTCAAACCTTATAGGAGTGGATCCTGAAATTCAGGAAACAAACGGATTGGCCTATCCAACAACAAGGATAGTAAATATTGGTTTAACTGTTAAATTCTAGATAATTATGAAGATTAAAAATATATTTGTTTTATTGGCATTAATGCTATTTACCCTTGGCAGTTGTTCTGATTTTCTGGAGAGGGAGCCGGATACTATACTATCTGATGACCAGGTTTTCGGAGATGAGGTAATGATAAAATCAGTACTGTCAAATTTTTATGGAAGAGTTACCTGGGGACAACATATTGATGATTCGTACTCATATACAATTTTAGATGAGGCTTCGAGATCAGACAGCGGACCCGATACCAGACAAGGTTTTGAGGACAACAGGTGGAGGGTTTATGACTACACTCTGCTTAGAAACCTGAATCAGTTTTTGAAAGGCGTGCGTGAAACGGATGTGCTGGATACAACAACACGTAACCAGCTGGAAGGTGAGGCCCGTTTTATAAGAGCATGGTTGTATTTTAATATGGCACGTGGAATGGGAGGAATGCCTATTATTGGTGATGAAGTTTTTGATTATGTACCAGGTATGGATATTACAACAATGCAGTATCCAAGATCAACAGAAGCCGAAATTTATAATTACATTATTTCAGAATGTGAAGCAATTAAAAACTTTCTTCCAACAGATCCTTCAGTGAATGCTGCAAGAGCAACCAAATGGGCTGCACTTATGCTTAAAGCCAGAGCTGCTGTTTATGCAGGCTCTATTGCAAACTATAATAATAAAATGACTAATCCGATAACAACTCAAGGTGGAGAAGTAGGAATTCAGGCAAATCTTGCAAATGGTTATTATGAAACTGCATTGAGCGCTGCTGAAGAGGTTATTAATAGCGGTAAATATGAACTTCAGCTTACAAGAGCAGACGACAGAGGTCGCAGTTTCTATGAAGCCCTTTCTGTAAAAGAAAATAATAAAGAAGTGATTTGGGCAAGAGATTACAAGTATCCCGGTCAGACTAATGGTTTTACCCAATCTAATATTCCCGCTTCGCATGCTGAGGATATTGACCGCGCATATGCCGGTCCGATTCTTAATCTTGTAGAAGATTTTGAATACATAGATGATAGAGACGGTGAAATAAAAATCAGGGATAATAATGGTAATTATATATTCTATGATAACCCGGCTGACGCATTTGCAAATAAAGATCCCAGATTATGGGGAAGTATTATTTATCCTGGTGCCGATTTCAAAGGATCACCTGTAAATTTACAGGCCGGACAGAAATATCTGGAAAATGGTGTTTGGAATTTAATAACAAGCTCGCCTGGCGATACAGATGATGATGGTTTGATTATAACTTCAGTTAATGGTCCTAATCAGTCAAATGATCAGTACGTTAATAAATCAGGATTCTTCTTCCGCAAATTTTTAGATGAAACACCAAGCGCTTCAACCCGTGGTAGAAGAAGTGAAATGTGGTTCCCGAGATTTAGATTTGCAGAAGCGGTTATTATTGCTTCAGAAGCTGCTTATGAACTGGGTCAATCAGGTAAAGCTCTTACATATTTAAATATGGTTAGGGAGAGAGCAGGTATTCAGTTGCTTACAGAAATGACATTTGATGATATTGTACAGGAAAGAAGAGTTGAGTTCGCTTTTGAAGATCACAGATACTGGGATTTGAAACGTTGGAGAATTGCAGATCAGGTTTGGAATGGTATTCAGGATGATCCTGTTGCACAGCAGTGGGGATTATTCCCATATCTGGTTAACGATCCGGGTAATCCGAATCATGGTAAATGGATTTTTGATAAGATTAAAATTCATATGTCACCCTATCCACGTCATTTCCAAATGAGGAATTATTATAATTTCATTGATCAGGGTTGGATAAATAATAATCCGAAGTTGGTTAAAAACCCATATCAATAATGAGTATGAATTTTGAAAAATGCAACAAATTATGATACAATATAAACATTTAATAATTTTATTTTTGTCAGTAATAATATTTACTGCGTGTGGGCTTGATAACTATGATGCACCACAGTCGGAATTACATGGCAAGATTACCTATAACGGAGAAGCAGTAGGACTTCGCGGAACCGGTGAGGCTGTTCAATTGCAGCTATATCAGGATGGGTATGAACTCAGAGACAATATACCGGTATACGTTGGACAGGATGGTACTTTTAAGGCTATGTTGTTTGATGGTGAATATAAATTGGTTACAAGAAATCAAAATGGACCTTGGGTTAATTCAAGAGATACAACAGTAGTCAATTTGAAAGGATCAACTGTAATTGAAGTTAAAGTAACACCTTATTTCACAATAACTAACGCTAATATTTCTATGAGCGGTAACCAGTTGAATACTACATTCACAGTGAACAAGGTGGTTGAGACAGCTAACATTGATTATGTAATGCTGCTGGTAAGCAAGACAAGCTTTGTTGATGATGTATCTTATATAGCCAGACAAGATTTTAGAAATCTTGGTACGGGTGCGTTGAATTTGACGATGGATATGTCAGGTAATCAGAATGTTGCCAATGCAAAGGCTCTGTATGGCAGAGTTGGAGTGAGAACTTCAGGTGCAGATCAGGCAATTTATTCAGATGTTGTAAGACTTAAATAATTTGATATTTAATTGAGGTTCCGGTTTATTTCCGGAGCCTCAATTATTTTTTTACAGCGTAGTGAAGAACAAAAAAACAGGAAAATCAGAATGTATAAATATCAAAATATTATTATTGCAGTAATTGCATGTTTTATCACCAATATATCTTGTATTAACACAGAGCAGACATCTCATTTTATACCAACAGATCTAAGTACAGATCTTCGTGCACCATCTTATCCATTAGTTACAGTTGATCCATATTTTAATGCATGGTCAAATGTAAATAATCTTTATGATGATCAGGTGCGTCATTGGACTGAGAAAGAGTTTCCTTTGTTAGGTGTTTTACGGGTAAATGGGGAAGTTCACAGGTTTATGGGAGTAGAGCAGCTACCACTTAAACCTATTGTACCAACAGTTCACGAAGAGAGCTGGGTAGGTAAATACACATTTAGAAAACCAGCAGGTGAAAGCTGGAAATCTTTGGACTTTGATGACAGTTTATGGGAAACGGGTCAATCTGCATTTGGTACTCGTAATGAGCCCGATATGTACACTTTATGGGAAACAGATGATATTTGGGTAAGGAGAGCTTTCACCCTGAATGAGGATCTTGATGGGAAAAATGTATATCTTCACTACTCTCACGACGATATATTTGAATTATATATTAATGGTGTTGAGGTAGTTAATACCGGATACTCATGGAATTATAATGTCCGTAAGGAGCTCTCAGATGAAGTTACATCATTACTAAAGAAAGGAAAAAACATAATAACTGCTCATTGTCATAACAAAACCGGAGGGGGATATTTAGATTTTGGACTTTATGAACTGGAGGATGGTAAAGCCTCTTTTACTAATAAAGCAGAACAAAAATCTGTAGCTGTATTGCCAACTCAAACAGTTTATACATTTGATTGCGGTCCCGTAGAGCTGGATGTAATTTTCACTTCACCACTTCTGATGGACGACTTAGAGCTGATATCACGACCGGTTAGTTATATATCCTATCAGGTTAGATCTAAAGATAATGACTCTCACGATGTTCAGATATACTTTGAGGCTTCACCACATTGGGTAGTTCATGATGTTAATCAGCCCGTAATATTCGAAACAATAGAAAAAGAAGGTCTGAAATTTTTAAAAACCGGTACAATTGAACAGCCAATACTTGAAAAAAGAGGAGATGATGTAAGAATAGACTGGGGTTATTTTTACTTGTCCGGGCATAAGCATGAAGAAGCGAGATTTAATTTTGGTGACTATTGGGATATAAAGAAGCAATTCAAAACAAACGGAGAGTTTTCTACAGAGTTAACTGAAAATCTTTCGGAAAGTGTAAAAGGTACAGTCTTGGCTTATAGTGAAAACCTGGGTGCTATTTCCGGTAAAGGAGCTTCGGGGTACATAATGCTTGGGTATGATGATATATATTCAATTCAATATTTTGAATCTAACCTAAAGGGATATTGGACTGATAATGGAAGAGTAGATATATTCCATGCATTTAAAAAAGCAGCCGATGAATATGAGTCTATAATGCAGAGATGTGATTCTTTTAATAGAAGCACAATGAATGATTTAATAAATGCCGGAGGCATAAAGTATGCTGAGCTATGTGCATTGGTTTACAGGCAGGCTGTTGCTGCTCATAAGTTAGTTGAAGATGAGAATGGTGTGTTATTATTCTTATCAAAGGAGAATAACAGTAACGGATCTATAGGTACAGTTGATATAACTTATCCCTCTTCACCATTATTTCTGATTTATAATCCTGAACTGGTGAAAGGTATGATGAACCCTATATTTTATTACAGTGAAAGTGGTAGATGGACAAAACCTTTTGCAGCACATGATGTAGGTACTTATCCTATTGCAAACGGACAAACATATGGTGGTGATATGCCAATTGAGGAATCAGGTAATATGCTAATACTGACTGCTGCAATTGCAGAAATTGAAGGTAATGCTAAATATGCAGATCAGCATTGGGAGGTATTAACTACCTGGGCAAACTATTTGGTTGATTATGGACTTGATCCTGAAAGTCAGCTTTGTACAGATGATTTTGCAGGACATTTAGCACATAACGCTAATTTATCAATTAAAGCAATAATGGGAATTGCTTCATATGGAAAGTTGGCAAACATGCTTGGAAAAGAAGATGTGGGAGATAAATATCTGCAAAAAGCAAAGGAAATGGCCGTCGAGTGGGAGAGAATGGCCAATGATGGTGATCACTACAGGCTTACATTTGACTTGCCGGGTACATGGAGTCAGAAGTATAATATTGTATGGGATAAGCTATTGGGATTTAATGTTTTTGATCCTTCAATTGTGCAAAAGGAACTGGCATATTATAGAACAAAACAAAATGAATATGGTTTGCCTCTTGATAATAGGGCGACATATACTAAAACCGACTGGATAATATGGACAGCAACGTTAACCGGAGAAAAGGATGATTTTGATGCACTTGTTGATTTAGTATACAAATACGCAAACGAAACTTCGTCACGTGTACCCATAAGTGATTGGCACGATACAGTAACAGCGGTTAGAATGAACTTTAAAGCACGTTCTGTGGTGGGAGGGTATTATATGAAATTGCTGGAAGATAAAATAAAAATTAAATGAAAAGAATTAGAACAGTTATTATATTTTTAGCAACAATTCTATATATGGAGGCCCAGGTACCTGCACCTCTCTATCGGGATCCAATAACAGATGGGGCTGCCGATCCATGTATAATCTACAATCCTCATGAAAAATCATGGTGGATGTTGTATACTCAAAGACGAGGCAACGTAGAAACAGCAAATGTAGCATATTGTTATGGCAATGAAATAGGTATCGCATATTCTGAAAATAACGGCAAAAGCTGGAGATACAGAGGTACATTAGATTTGGAATTTGAAAGAGGCAAAAATACTTTTTGGGCACCTGAAGTTATTCTGCATGAGGGTATTTATCATATGTTTGTCAGCTACATAAAAGGTGTAGGCAATCATTGGAGTGGAAATGCTACTATGATGCATTATACCAGTACCAATTTGTGGGATTGGAATTTTGAAGGTCCGGTTAAACTGCCTAAAGAAGATGTTCCTTTTGATTTATATTTGCCTAATTTATAATTTTATTTTACCTATAACTATGTTAGTAAACAAATTAATAAGCTTTATAATAGCTTTATCGTTTATTTCCCTTCCTGTCATTTCACATGACAATACAAGAATTACTGTAGTTGAGCGACCAGATACAGATGCAGTTAATACAACTTATATTCAAAACAGAGCTCCACTTTTACCGGAGAGTTTTATTAAACTTCCTGTTGGAGATGTAAAACCGGAAGGGTGGATCCTTAATCAGTTAGTGCTTCAAAGAGATGGTCTTAACGGCCACTTAGGCGAGATAAGTGCATGGCTTGACAAGAAAAATAATGCCTGGCTGGGAACAGGAACAGATTATGGTTGGGAAGAAGTGCCATACTGGCTTAAAGGATATGGAAATATGGCATATATACTCAACGACGAAGAAATGATAGCTGAAACCAAATTATGGCTTGAAGCTGTTTTTGATAGTAGGCGTGAAGATGGATATTTTGGTCCTTATATTGAGAAGAACGGAAAGCCTGATCTTTGGGGAAATATGATTATGATTTGGTGCCTTCAGTCATACTATGAATATTCAGGTGATGAAAGAGTTATAGATTTAATGACGAATTATTTTAGATGGCAATTAGAACTACCTGATGATATGTTTTTAGAGGATTATTGGGAAAATAGCCGTGGTGGAGATAACCTGCTGAGTGTTTTATGGTTATATAATCTAACAGGTGAAAGCTTTCTGCTTGAGCTGGCAGAAAAGACTCATAGAAATACGGCTAACTGGCGTCAGCGTTCAACTTTGCCTAACTGGCATAATGTAAATATTGCTCAGAGTTTCAGAGAACCTGCCACATACTATATGCTATCTAAAGATTCTACAGATTTATTAGCTACGTATAACGTACATCATTTAATACGAAATACTTTTGGTCAGGTCCCTGGAGGAATGTTTGGAGCGGACGAGAATGCAAGAATGGGTTATATTGACCCGCGTCAGGGTACAGAAACTTGTGGATTTGTAGAGCAAATGGCTTCGAATGAGATACTTTTGAGATTAACAGGGGATCCGTTTTGGGCTGAGCATTGCGAAAATATTGCGTTTAATTCATATCCGGCTTCTATGATGCCTGATTTAAGGTCACTTCGTTATATTACTTCTCCTAACCAAACAATAAGTGACTCCAGAAATCATCACCCCGGAATTGATAACAGAGGACCGTTTCTGGCAATGAACCCTTTTAGCAGCAGATGTTGTCAGCATAATCATGGTCAAGGTTGGCCCTATTATATTGAGCATCTGGTTTTAGCAACACCTGATAATGGTGTAGCAGTAGTAATGTATGGTCCTTGTAGAGCAAATGTTACTGTGGCTGATGGTAAGGAGATTACGCTTATTGAAGAAACAAATTACCCATTTGAAGAATCGGTGAAACTTACAATACAAACATCAGGTAATGTAGTGTTCCCTCTTTACCTTAGAATTCCTTCCTGGTCAGAAACCCCATCAATTACTGTAAATGGTAAGAAACTTGAGGTTGAATTAGAAAATGGTAAATATGCAAAACTTGATAGAGAATGGAGAAACGGAGATGAGGTTGTAATGGATTTTCCTATGAAATTATATCAGTCTGTTTGGCATGTAAATCAAGATAGCAGAAGTATAAACTACGGACCATTGACATTTTCTCTTAAGATTAAAGAAAACTACGAGGAAGTAAGCAGTATTGAAACAGCAATTGGTGACTCAAAATGGCAAGAAAATGCCGATCCTGAAAAATGGGGTAGTTACGAGATATACCCCGCAAGTGATTGGAACTATTCGTTGGTAATTGATAATTCAATACCTCTTGAAGCAAATTTTGATCTTGTGAAAAAAGACTGGCCGGCAGATGATTATCCATTTACACATGAAGGTTCTCCAATCTATCTTAAGGCTAAAGGCAGGAAGGTAATAGGCTGGGAAATCGATCAATACGGATTAACAGGTGAATTACCTATAAAAGAGGGACAGAGATTTGAAGAAACAACTGAAGATATTACTCTAATACCGATGGGTGCTGCGAGATTAAGAATCTCAGCATTTCCGGTTTATGATTAATTTCAGACAGACTATATGAAACAAGAGAGAATTGTTTGGGCAGATCTACTGCGTTTTATCGCAATGTTTATGGTAATTGCAGTTCATTGTACCGACCCGTTTAATATTTCACCTGTAGCGAGAACAAATCCGGTATACAACTTCTGGGGAACACTTTACGGTTCATCTCTAAGGGCTTGTGTACCTCTGTTTGTTATGCTAACAGGCATGTTGATTTTACCTGTTAAAACTGATTCAAATACTTTTTATAAAAAAAGACTGATGAGGATAATTCCTCCATTTATAATCTGGTCTGTATTATATAATCTATTCCCATGGATTACAGGACTATTAGGTTTAGATAGCTCTGTAATTACCGACTTTTTTGTATATGCCGGTGATAATCCCTCACAAAGCTTTATCGACAGTTTTAAGAATATATTAATGATTCCATTTAATTTTACTGCTTATGATACACATATGTGGTATATATACATGCTTATAGGGTTATATCTTTTTATGCCTGTCTTGTCGCCATGGTTGGAGAAAGCATCACCGAAACAATTAAGATTTTTTCTATTAATATGGATATTAAGCTTATTTTCACCTTATATTCATAATTATTTCTCAGTTTACCTGTTTGGTGCAAGTCCGTGGAACCCAAGATTTGATTTGTTTTACTATTTTGCAGGATTCAACGGATATTTATTACTGGGGTATTATTTATATCGATACAATACTCTCAATTTAAAGAAAACGTTACTATTAAGTGTACTGTTATTTGCTATAGGCTATTTTGTTACGTACAAAGGATATTTAGAAATGGTTTCTAATCCTTCTTCAACTGAAGAGGATATTGAATTATTTTTCCTGTATTGTACACCTAATGTGTTATTAATGACTATAGCAGTTTTCATAATAGTTCAAAAAATAAGAATAAGTAATAAAGTGATTATAAGTTTATTGAAAAATCTTACAAAATTGGGCTTTGGAATTTATATGATACATTATTTTCTGGTGGGACCATCCTGGATGATTGTTAATTCATTAAATTTGCCTGTTGCTTTACAAATACCGGTAGCAACAACATCTACATTTGCTTTTTCATGGATACTTTCAGCTTTGATAAGCAAAGTTTTCCCTAAACATGCAAAATGGGTATTAGGTTAAAATAATCAATTTAAAGTGATGCTAAATTATATAAACGTGAATTATAAAAATATAAAACATGAAAAAGATTTATTACACACCATTTCTTATACTTTTAGTTAGTTGTCTCTTTTCTTGTAAGCAGGAGAATAAAACTAATGAGGAGAATTTAGTAAATGAGACCTGGACAACACAACAGGCCAATGACTGGTACAATGAGACAGAATGGCTAAGGGGATCTAATTTTATTCCCAGTACTGCCATTAATCAATTGGAAATGTGGCAGGCAGATACTTTTGACCCTGAAACAATCGATAGAGAATTAGGTTACGCTGAAAGTATTGGATTTAATTCTATGCGGGTTTATCTTCATCATTTAGCGTGGCAGATTGATCCCGACGGTTTTAAGAAAAGAATGAGAGACTATCTTGAAATTGCAGATAAACATGGTATATCTACAATGTTTGTTTTTTTTGATGACTGCTGGAACCCTACTTATGAAGCTGGAAAACAGCCCGAACCTAAACCTGGAATTCATAACTCCGGATGGTTAATGGATCCGGGCGATTCTATTCACACAAATCCCGAAATGATTATAAACCTTGAGAAATATGTTAAAGATATACTTATCACTTTCTTTGATGATAACAGAATAATACTTTGGGATTTATATAATGAGCCCGGAAACTCAGGATTTGGTGATAAAACTATGCCTCTTCTGGAGAAAGTGTTCGAGTGGGCAAAAGAGGTCAGACCTTCACAACCTATATCTGTTGGTGTCTGGAATTGGAGTTTAGGTGAAATGTCTGATTTCCAAATTGAAAACTCAGATGTAATTACATATCACAACTATGGTAGTCCCGAAGATCATCAGAAATTTATTGATACACTTCGTACTTTAACCCAAAAACCATTAATTTGTACAGAATATATGGCCCGCACCAGAAACAGTACTTTTCAAAATACTATGCCAATACTGAAGAAAGAAAAGATAGGTGCGTATAATTGGGGATTGGTTGATGGTAAAACAAATACAATTTATGCCTGGAGTACCCCAATTGAAGATGGTTCTGAGCCTGAATTATGGTTCCATGACATTTTCAGGAAAGATGGAACACCATATATTCAGGAAGAGGTTGATTTAATAAAACAGTTAACTGGAGTCTCTGATTAAATTCAAATAGGCTGCTAATAAAATTCTATTATAATGGTTAGATTAAAGTGTTTTTTACTTCTCATCTCAGTCTTGCTTATCACAGTTGGTAATAAGCCTGCTATGGCAAGTAGTGAATTCTCATTTAAGCATTATAATATCGATAATGGGCTGTCGCAAAATACAGTATTTTCAATATTTCAAGATAATCTTGGCTTTATGTGGTTTGGCACTAAAGACGGATTGAACAGGTTTGACGGATCTAATTTTAAGCTTTTTAAATTCTCTACTGATAGTGATCTTAGCGATAATGTATTTCATGTAATTTTACAGGATAAAAATGATAATATTTGGGTGTCGACTGATGAAGGGGTCTATATCTATAATATTTATAAAGAGGTGTTTTATCGCTTTAATAAACTTACCGAAGATAATCTTTCGATTAAAGGATTAGTATCTGCGATGGTTGCCGATAAAGATGGTGATATTTGGCTATCGGTAGAGGGCAAAGGTATCTTTCATTATTCTGTAAATGATGAAACATTGATATTTCATTCTACCCCAATAGTTGAGGAAGGAATGAAAAAGGTAAGTCTCTGTTCGGATGACAATGGAGTTTGGGCATTCCCATACTCCTCTCCGGCTTTTTATATAGAGAAACAAAGTGGTAAGATTACTGAGTTCAACTTAATTGATGATGAAGAGTTTTTATATCATACAGGAGAAGTGCAAGATGTATTTTCTGATCAGAAAAACATATTACTGATTGCTACTTCTGAAAAGGGTCTTGTCTCAATTAACACAATAAACAAGACGCATAAAATTTTGCTGGATAGGGATTATTCCGGAGAACAAATTTTTGTAAGAGATATAGAGAAAGTTGCTCCTAATACACTTTTAATTGGTACTGAGACGGGAATATATATTTATAACAGACTAACTGAGGAGGTTATAAATATTCGTCACAACCCTTTACAGCCAAATTCGCTTTCAGATAATGCTATATACTCTATTTATAAAGACAGGGATGGTGGAGTATGGATAGGATCATATTTTGGAGGAGTTGATTATTATTCACATTTCTATAATAATTTCAATCAGTTTTTTCCTCTTATGGATGATAATAGTCTAAGGGGAAAACGAGTTAGAGAATTTTGCGCTTTACCCGACGGCAACCTCGCAATTGGTACTGAAGATGGTGGGTTGAATATTTTTAATCCTTATACGGAAGAATTTATAGAATTACCAACTGTTTTAACAGCATTATACTCAAATATACATGCATTACTACAAGATGAAGACTATCTGTGGATTTCAACTTTCTCTAAGGGTCTGAACAGATATAACATTAAAACCGGAGAGATTGTAACCTATACTCAGTCGGATAGTCCGAATACTATTAGTCAGAATAGTACTTTTGCTTTATTAAAAGACAGACAAGGAATTCTATGGGTTGGAACTCTATCCGGATTAGATATTTATAGTGGAGAGGAGAATAGATTTATTAAAGTAGAAGAGTTGTCAGGCATATCTATCCTTGATATTTTTGAGGATAGCTATGGCTATATTTGGATTTCTACATTTTTAGATGGTTTATACAGATTTAATCCGGCAATTGGTGATTGGAAAATATATACACATGCAATAGGTGATGAAACATCTCTGCCATATAATAAACCATTATCTGTATATGAAGATACCAAAAGGAGATTGTGGGTATCAACGCAGGGTGGGGGAATCGGTTTATACGATAATGAAAATGATTCCTTTACAACATATAATAGTTCTAATGGTCTTCCAAATGATGTTGTATATCAAATTGTTGAAGATCAGAGTGGTTTTTTATGGCTTTCCACAAATCAGGGTTTAGTGAGATTTGACCCGGAGAATGGACAATTTATTAATTTTAATGTTGATAATGGATTAAAAACAAATCAGTTCAACTATAAATCAAGTTTTAAAGATTCTGAAGGAAGAATATATTTTGGTTCTCTTGATGGCTTTATCAGATTTGATCCACAGGATTTAAATATTCCTCAGTTAAATGAAAGTCTTGTGTTTACCGATCTTTATGTAAACAACGCAAGGGTTAGTCCCGTAACTAAAAACTCTCCTTTGCAACAAAGCATTATTGTTACAGAAGAAATTAAGCTTCCTTATCATCAAAATTCTATTAGTCTGCAATATGCACTGTTAAATTATTCTCACGTTAATAACAATAGTGTATATTATATGCTTGAGGGTTTTGATAATGACTGGATTAAATCTTCAAATATTCAAAATGTTGTTTATTCAAATTTGTCACCGGGTAAATATATTCTAAAATTTGGAGTGGTTGATCAGCTGGATAGCGAGTTAATAAAAGAGATTAAAACTCTTAAGATAAATGTAAGACCACCATTTTGGTTAAATAAGTGGGCATACCTGATCTACTTTTTGTTGCTAGTGTTTGGACTATATCTGGTTTTTCGTTTCATAAAGTTGAGGGAGCGATTAAAACGGCAGGATAGTATGAGAAAATTTGAGCAGGAGAAGGAAAGGGAGCTGTACAGATCAAAAATTAACTTCTTTACAAATGTAGCTCATGAGATTCGTACACCATTAACGTTGATAAAAGCGCCACTCGATTATATATTGATGTCGGAAAATGTGAATGATAATGTAGATGAAAACCTGCAAATTATCCGGAAGAATACAGATCGTTTGTTAGATCTGACAAATCAATTGCTGGATTTTAGAAAAACAGAGTCAGAGTCTTATCTTCTTAATCTTGAAACACAAAATGTTACTCAGCTAATTAACGAAACTCAGTCGCGTTTCAAACCTTTAGCAAAGCAAAAAAACATTGAATTCGAACTGTCACTTCCTGAGTCTGATATGTTTGTTCAACTCGATAGAGATGCATTTTTAAAAATTACAAGTAATCTTTTAAGTAATGCAATCAAGTATTGTGAAAGCTACGTAAGAGTGAGCTCATTTATAACTAATGGTGAGGATCAGAAGTTTCATTTTATAACTGAAAATGACGGATCCTTAATTCCGCAAGAGTATGATGAGGAAATTTTTAAACCTTTCACGCAGCTTAATACAGAGGGTAACGAAAGTAATTCCGGTACAGGTATTGGATTGGCCTTATCCAGTTCTTTGGCACATCTGCATAATGGAACGCTTAGTTTAGAGAATGACTCTAAAGCAAACCGTTTCCATTTGGTGCTACCTGTTGGCGAGATAAAGCAAGTAAACAGTATTTCGTATGATGCTGAATTTGCAGATTTTAATTCTGGATTTAACAACAATGGAAAAACTAAAGAAAATACTGTTTTACTTGTAGATGATGATATTGAGTTATTGCAGTTTGAGTCAAAAGTTTTATCAGAATACTTCAATGTAATATTAGCCAAGAACGGAGTTGAGGGGATTGAGGTTTTGAAAAAATCGACTGTAAACCTTATTGTCAGCGATGTTATGATGCCGGAAATGGATGGTTTTGAATTCATGCAGACAGTAAAATCTAATGTTGAGTTCAGCCATATCCCAATTATTCTACTTACAGCTAAAATTAACACTCAATCTAAAGTTCAAGGTTATGAATTAGGCGCTGATGCATATTTGGAGAAGCCTTTTTCTGTGGAGGTATTATTAGCAAGAATTGATAACCTCCTAGAAAATAGAGAAAAACTGCGCAAATCTTTTATAAAGAATCCTTTTATAGGAGCAGCTTCTGTAGCTTTAACAAAGTCTGATGAGGAGTTTATAAAAAAGTTAAATAGTCTTGTACAAGAAAATCTATCTGAACCCAACTTTAATGTTGAAAATATGGCTGAACATTTTAATATGAGTCGTGCTAGTTTCTACAGAAAAGTTAAAGGGGTTCTGGATCTCACTCCAAATGAATATATAAGGGTAGAGAGACTTAAGAAGGCGGCTCAATTATTAAAAGAAAATGATAATAAAGTAAATGAAGTCTGTTTTATGGTAGGCTTTAACTCCCCCTCATACTTTGCAAAGTGTTTTCAGCAGCAATTTGGGGTACTCCCAAAGGATTTTCAGGAACAGAGGTGATTTGAGATATTAATGCTATTTTTTGACTAATATTTAATAAATATAATGTTTAATATGTCTTATTTTCGTAGAGTGAATATAAAACCCTAAAAAATAATTTTATGAGAACAATTGTTACTTTTTTCTTTACACTGTTTATAACGTTTAGCCTTTCGGCACAGTGGCAACCTGCCGGAGATAAGCTGAAAACTAAATGGGCAACAGAAATTGATGTTAATAATGTATTGCCTGAGTACCCAAGACCAATTATGGAACGTGGAGAATGGCAAAATCTGAATGGTTTATGGAATTATGCCATATTACCTGTTGGGCAACAACCTGCAAACTACGATGGGAAAATTCTTGTGCCTTTTGCAGTAGAATCAAGCCTGTCGGGCGTTCAAAAAAGAGTTGGAAAAGACAATGAACTCTGGTATCACAGAGAGTTCACAATACCTTCTAAATGGAGAAGTAACCAGGTTTTACTTCATTTTGGTGCAGTAGACTGGAGAGCTGATGTTTGGGTAAACGATGTTAAGGTTGGTCAACATCAGGGTGGTTATACTCCATTCTCGTTTGATATTACTGCAGCACTTGTTAGTGGAACAAATACAATTAAAGTAAAAGTATGGGATCCAACAGATGAAGGTTATCAACCCCGTGGAAAGCAAGTTAATAAACCACATGGTATTTGGTATACTCCGGTAACCGGAATATGGCAGACTGTATGGTTAGAGCCAGTTCCGGAGAGATATATCAGAGACATTAAAATTACACCTGATATTGATAAAAATATTCTCCAGGTTAAAGCAGCAACAAACTCTAAATCATCACTAAGCAGAGTTGAGGTTAAGGTTATAGAAGAGGGTCGTGTTATTGCAACCGGTCAGTCTATTAACAACCAGTCGGTTGAAATTGCAATGCCTCAGAATGTGAAACTTTGGTCTCCGGATAATCCACACCTTTATGATCTTGAAGTTGTACTTTGGGATGGCAATAAACAAGTTGATAAAGTAGATAGCTATGCTGCTATGAGAAAATTCTCAATGAAGCGTGATGACAAAGGAATTGTACGTCTTCAGATGAATAATGAAGACCTGTTCCACTTTGGTCCGCTTGATCAGGGATGGTGGCCTGATGGATTATATACAGCTCCAACTGATGAAGCTCTTGAATATGATGTTATTAAAACTAAGGATTTAGGATTTAACATGATCCGTAAACACGTAAAAGTAGAGCCTGCTCGCTGGTATACTCATTGTGATCGTCATGGTATAATAGTTTGGCAGGATATGCCTAATGGCGACAGAGGTCCGGAGTGGCAAATGCATAACTATTTCAACGGAAACGAAAGAGTTCGTTCTGCAGAGTCTGAGGCTAATTTCCGTCAAGAGTGGAAAGAATTAATTGATTACCTATATTCTTATCCGTCAGTAGGTGTATGGGTTCCGTTTAATGAGGCTTGGGGTCAGTTTAAAACTGAAGAAATTTCAGAATGGACAAAGGCTTATGATCCAACACGTCTTGTGAATCCGGCAAGTGGTGGAAATCATTATACTGTTGGCGATATGCTAGACCTTCACAATTATCCAAATCCAAGAATGTATCTGTATGATGCTCAGCGTGCAACAGTTTTAGGAGAATATGGTGGAATTGGATGGGCTAATAAAGAACACCTTTGGGAACCTGATAGAAACTGGGGTTATGTTCAGTTTAACAGCTCAAAAGAGGTTACTGACGAGTATATAAAATATGCAGAAGAACTTAAACAACTTATACGTCAAGGCTTTTCAGCAGCAGTTTACACTCAAACAACCGACGTGGAGGTTGAGGTAAACGGATTACTTACTTACGATCGTAAACTGGTTAAAGTTGATGAGCAGCGCGTAAGAAAAGTGAATCAGGAGATATGCAATATCTTAAACGACTAATTTTTAGTTTATTTTTTCTACTTGTGGTTTTATCCTGCAATAAAAGGGTGAACCAAGAACAGAAAGATTATTATATTAAATGGGATAACAGCTCTCTCGTCTGTATTTCAGATGAGGGTGCTTATCCTCGTTTAATAAGATTAAGTGAACAGGTTTTGCTTGCTGTTTATGAGAATGGTAAAGGTGATGTTGTTTTAAACAGGAGTTATGATGAAGGTTTAACCTGGCTTAATGAAATAGTTATATATGAGGCCTTTGATTATAATGACATAAAATCAGAGAATAATACCAGAATAAATATTGCCAACCCAGAAATAGTTTTATTGACAAATGGTGATTTGCTGCTTGCTGTAAATCTACGTCCCGGATCTCAAGGTGTTTTCCCGTATTCAATCGCCCTTAAAAGAAGCAGAGACAATGGAAATACCTGGTCGGATGCAGATATTCTATATCAGGCAGAACCTCTTTTCAGAGATGGTTGCTGGGAGCCCTCCTTTCTATTGCTTCCTGACAGCACAATTCAGATATATTTTGCAAACGAGTCTCCATATCAGGATTCAGATGAGCAGGAAATTTCAATTATAACTTCACGCGACAATGGTTATACATGGGATTCTGAGCCGGGTACGGTTAGTTTTCGTGAAGGACACCGCGATGGTATGCCGGTTGCAATACATGATGGCGAATTGATATACGTTGCTATTGAAGATAATGTATCAGGTCAGTTTAAACCATGGATTGTGAAGAGCTCTATAAATAGCTTTTGGAAAGATCCAGTTATTGGAGACACTCCTAATCGTTTTTCAGCATTGAAAGTCAATTTGCATGATACAGTGTATGCCGGAGCTCCTTACATGATTAAAACAGATAATGATATTTATCTTATGTCTTATCAGACAACATTAAACAGGAGTTCAAACTGGGAAAAATCAACAATGGAGGTAGTTGTTAGCAACAAGCCTTGCAACTTCAGAAACCCAACTCAACCATTTAATGTACCTTTACATAAAGAGGCAAAGTGGAGCTCATTAGCAGATCTTGGGAATAACAGAGTAGCTGCAATAGCTTCAACCAACTTTAATTCAGATAAAGTTGGTATTTGGCTTATTAAAGGAGAAATAATTTTTGAGTAACTATATATTAAAGTGAATTTTAAAAACGTGATGATTAACTTTTTCAGTAGACTTAAAATAAAAATGACAATGTCAACCAAATTACTTCTGATGCTTATTTTGCTCATTGGCTGTAAAACATATGAAGCACCTGTTAATGATGTTAATGACCAGGATAATGCAAAACTCGAAACTGTATACCGAAACCCAATTATCAGCACCAGTCTTCCCGATCCAACAATAATAAAGGCTGAGGATGGGAACTTCTACTTATACGCAACAGAGGATATAAGAAATACGCCTGTATATAAGTCTTCTAATTTGGTTAATTGGGAGTTTGCAGGTACAGCTTTCACTGAAGCTACCAGACCAACATTTGAACCAAAAGGGGGATTATGGGCTCCGGATATTAATTATATCAACGGGAAGTATGTTCTGTATTACTCAATGTCGGTGTGGGGTGGAGAATGGACTTGCGGAATTGGTGTTGCAACGTCAGACAAACCGGAAGGCCCGTTTACTGATCATGGCAAAATGTTCCGTAGCAACGAAATAAATGTACAGAATTCAATCGATCCATTCTACATTGAAGAGAATGGCAAGAAGTATATGTTCTGGGGTAGCTTCAGAGGAATTTATTATATTGAGCTATCCGATGACGGACTATCTCTAAATCCTGATTCAGAGAAACAGAGAATTGCAGGTATAGCTTATGAAGGAGTTTATATTCATCGGCGAAATGGATATTATTATATGTTTGCATCAATTGGCTCCTGCTGTGAAGGACTTAACAGCACATATACTACAGTGGTTGGACGGGCTGACAACCTGTTCGGACCATATGTTGATAAGCAGGGCAGATCAATGATGGATAATTATCATGAAGCTATAATAGAAAAGAACCATTACTTCGTTGGTACCGGTCACAATTCGGAGATTGTTCAGGATAATGAAGGGCAAGACTGGGTTTTCTATCATGCAGTTTCATTTAGTAATCCCAATGGAAGGGTACTGATGATGGACCAGGTTCGCTGGGAAAACGACTGGCCTTATATTGAGGGAGGTACTCCTTCAATTGAAGCTGATAAACCACTGTTTTAAGATTTATTTCTTACTTTTGTGTTATAGTTAATTTCAATAGAAAAATAATTACTAAAAATATAAATAATAATATGATGAGATTTTATCAAATTGCACTGATATTAGCCATAATATCCATGGTAGGGTGCACAAATAAGCAACAGGAGGCTACTCCTGAAGAAACAACATTGTCAGGACTTCATCCGGGTGATTTTGAGACAGAGCTTAATGGAAAAAAAACAGGTTTGTACGTACTCACTAATTTAAACGGAGTTGAAGTTACAGTAACTAACTATGGTGGTAGAATAGTTTCTGTTATGGTTCCGGATAAAGACGGAAATTTTAGAGATGTCGTTTTAGGGTTCGATAACATAAATGATTTTACTGCAACAGATAATAACTTCGGAGCTACAATTGGTCGCTATGGTAATAGAATTGCAAACGGACTAATTACTGTTGACGGGGTAGAGTATGAATTGCCACAAAACAATTTTGGACATACTCTTCACGGAGGTCCTGAAGGATTTGACAAGAAGGTTTTTGATGTTGAACAGCCAAACGATCAAACTATCATTCTTACTTATCTATCTGCCGATGGAGAGGCGGGTTTTCCCGGAAACCTTAATGTTAAGGTTACAATGATATTAACCGATGATAATGCAATCGATATTCAGTATGAAGCTGATACTGATAAAGAGACCGTTGTAAATCTTACAAATCACTCTTACTTTAACTTGTCCGGCGATGCCAATAACACAATTCTAAATGATGTTCTT
The DNA here is from genome assembly GCA_964648775.1 of uncultured Proteiniphilum sp. Classification (GTDB taxonomy): domain Bacteria; phylum Bacteroidota; class Bacteroidia; order Bacteroidales; family Dysgonomonadaceae; genus Proteiniphilum. Next base: position 30,485 of record CAZYNA010000004.1, read on the forward strand.
ACAATAAATGCAGATCATTTTACACCTGTAAATGATACATTCATGACAACCGGAGAAATATTGCCCGTTGCAGACACACCAATGGATTTCAGAACAGCGCATGTAATTGGTGAGCGTATTAATGATTATGATTACGAGCAGTTGAAATTTGGTGATGGATATGATCATAACTGGGTATTAAATACAAATGGAGACATTTCTCAGGTTGCTGCTACTGTCCATTCTCCTGTCTCCGGAATTCTTCTTGAGGTTTATACAACTGAACCCGGGCTACAGGTATATACAGGTAACTTTCTAAATGGCACGGATACTGGTAAATATGGTGCAGTTTACAACAAACGAAATGCTATATGCCTTGAAACTCAGAAGTATCCCGATTCACCAAATAAAGCTGATTGGCCGTCGCCATACCTGAAACCGGGCGAAAAATATACAAGCCGTTGTATCTATAAATTCTCAGTATTAAATTAATCTATTCTTATATAGAGTATTGTTTTTTTGATATTTTATAAAATCTTCCTGCGCGGTTAATTATTTTAATATCTATATTTGTGATGTTTGATTATTTCAAGCAAACATATTAGTATTGGATTAAATAAAAATCAATTATGTCTTATTGGATAAATAGGTCTGTAGTCGGATTTATTGGAGTTCTGTTTTTAGTTCTAAATTTAATTTCATGTGGATTAAAACAGGATCAGGAGACAGATGCCGTCGAGGAAGAAATAGATACAAGTGTTTATAAATATGGAATTTGCATTGATTCGCTTAATATTGAATACCATACCATAGAAAAGGGAGACCTATTGTCTTCAATCCTTTTTAATTTGGGATTTACCGGTAATGATATTGAGCGAATCAGTCAAACCATGACACCTTACTACTCTCCGTCAAAGCTGCAAATAGGAAATCCATATGCGGTCATTACAACTCCGGATACTATAGCAGATATTCAGTATCTTGTATTTGAAAAAAATAAAACCGACTATGTAGTTATAGATCTGTGCAAAGATGAGCTCAAAGCCTATGAGTCGTCTAAACCTATTACTCTTAGACGAGAATATGCAGAAGGCACAATAACCTCTTCTTTATGGAATACTCTTATTAACGGCGGTGCTCCGGTTCTTCTTGCACTTAAGCTTTCAGATGTTTTTGCCTGGCAGATCGACTTCTTTGATGTAAAGAAGGGAGACTCTTTCAGGCTAATGTATGATGTAGCTTATATAGATGATACAACCTATGTTGATATTACATCAATTGAAGGTGCCACATTCACTCATCAGGGCAAGAAATTTAAAGCAATTCCTTTTCAGCAAGACTCAATCAGAGAGTTTTTTGATGAAGAAGGTAATAGTTTAAGGAAGGCATTTCTGAAGTCTCCATTAGATTATTATCGTATAACATCAAAGTTTTCAAATGCCAGATTTCATCCTATACTTAAAAGATACCGCCCTCATCATGGTGTTGATTACGCTGCTCCAACCGGTACTCCGGTTAAAACAATTGGTGATGGGGTAGTAATTGAGAGAGCATACCAGGCAAACGGAGCAGGAAACTACATAAAGGTAAAGCATAATGCGGTTTATACAACCACATACATGCATCTTAGTCGTTTTGCTCAGGGAATTCAAAAAGGGAGCAGAGTTTCACAGGGTGATGTAATTGGGTATGTTGGGTCAACCGGCCTGTCCACAGGGCCTCATCTCGATTTCAGAGTACATAAGAACAATGAACCTATAAATCCTCTCACAATGGAAGCACCTCCATCTTTACCTGTTAAACCTGAGTTGCTGGACAGCTTTATACTGGTACAGAATCAGGTCCTGACTGAGCTGGATAGTTTTAGACAAGTAAACCAGCTATATGTATCAAGACCCGACTCGGTACATCAGGATATTAATACTATTCTTTAATATAAATATACAGGTTACACTATTTCAATCATTATTTCATCCTCTTTAACTCTATCATTTATATTAACGAAAATGCGCTTTACTGTTCCTGAATAGGGTGAGTAGATCTCGTTCTCCATTTTCATAGCTTCAAGTATAAGTAGTGTAGAGTTCTTCTCAACAATATCCCCCTCCTTAACCAAAATTTTGAAAATACTTCCCGGCATAGGGCTTTTAATTACATCACCTGTAATTACCTCTTTTTCCGCATCGTCGTTATTAAAGTGGTCTGATTCAATATCCACACTAACCTCTTCACTGTTTCCGTTTGCAGAAAGAAACTCCTTCTCTCTTTTTCCTCTCAGAAAACCACCTGCAACAGCGGGGAAAAGCTCAAGAAGTAACTTCTCTTTCTCATTCTTTGCCAATGAAGTGTTTCCATATTCAGTTAAAACCGGATTCTCCTGATATTTATAGTTGCCGGTATTATAAGGAATCTCCTCAGGTGAGCCTGTAATCTGCTCTCTGAATGCCGGATCCACAGGAACGGGAGTCTTGCCATATTCACCTTTTACAAGCGCAATAAACTGATTGGATGGATTGGCATATTTTAGATTTCCTTTCTTTAAGTTTATTGCGGATACAACAGCTTGTACACCAACAATCTGACTAGTAGGAGTAACAAGTGGAGGAAGTCCTGCATCCGCTCTTACGCTCGGAATTAGTCTCATAGCATCTTCCAGTATATCAATTGAATTTAACTGTTTCAATTGAGCTACAATATTTGTATACATCCCACCAGGAATCTCTGCATTCTTCACCAACTCATTAGGTTTCGGAAAATTAAAGTAATTTTCAATTGCGTGACAAGCTTTCAGCAATGCCTCTTCATTTTCATTTTTGATAGCCTCAATTGCAAGATCAAACTCTTTATCAATCTCTTCCGGAAGTGTGTCTTTAATCGGATTAAATGGTTTTGGAAACTGTTTTGTGGTATCAAACTGCTCAAGCTCTTTCCTTATTGTGAACAGTTCCTCATTAATTTTGGCAACAGCTTCCATGTTAATATCCAAAGATACATTAAGCTTATTGCAAAAGATATAAATTAGCTCAATTGCCGGAGCTGCAGGTCCTCCCGCAAAATACCACATATTTGTGTCTACAATATCAGCACCATATACTATTGCTGTAACAACAGATGCTAACCCATAACCCGGGGTACAATGTGTATGGAAATCAATTGGCACGCTAAGCTCCTTCTTAAATAACGACATTAAAGAAGCAACTCTGGAAGGAGGAATTAACCCACTCATATCTTTTATGGTAATCATATCTGCTCCCAGATCAACCATCTCTTTTGCTTTAGAAAGAAAATAAGCATCAGTAAATACAGGCTCAGGTTTATTAGTCGCAGTCTTGTTTTGTTTGCCTCCAAAGATAGAGAATAGCCCTCTTTTACGCTTACCTTCAGCCTCTTGTCCGTTATCCACAGGTTTAGAGTCAACGGTGTAACATACAGCGCAATCTGCCAATCCACCATATTGCTTAATGTATTTAACACTAGATCGGATGTTGTTAACATCATTAAGCGCATCAAAAATACGCATAATGTTCAACCCCGAATCTACAGCATTCTTGAAAAACCCATCAATTATTTCGTCAGGATAAGGTGCGTAACCATAAAGATTTCTTCCTCGGGATAGTGCGGTTAACTTGCTCGACTCGCCAACTGCCTCACTAATCTTTTCTAAGCGGTTCCATGGGTTTTCTCCAAGATAGCGCATAACAGAATCAGGCACTGCTCCTCCCCAAACCTCCATTGCATAAAAATTTGCATCCTTATAGTAAGGAAGTACTCTGTCTACCTGATCCTGGCTCATTCTGGTAGCAAAAGCCGATTGTTGTCCATCACGCAGGGTAAGATCCCTGATTAAAAGTTTTTTGTTCATTGCATTTAATTTAAAAAATTAACTATTATTACTTGTAATAATTATCTTCTCATAGTATTTGCACCAATTTTTTAGTCCGCACACTTCACATTTTGGCTTTCTTGCCACGCAAATGTATCTTCCATGTAATATGAGCCAATGGTGTGCTTTTGTAAGTTGTTCTCTCGGTATATATTCAACAAGCTCCTTCTCTGTTTCCAGTGGGTTTTTAGAGTTATTTGTCAACCCAATTCGGTTAGAAACCCTGAAAACATGTGTGTCAACCGGCATGGCGGGTACATCAAATGCAACTGAAAGAATTACGTTTGCAGTCTTTCTGCCCACACCGGGTAAAGTTAAAAGAGACTCTAAATCTGATGGAACCTCACCATTAAAGTCGATCATTAACTTTCTTGCCATTCCAGCCAAATTCTTAGATTTACTATTAGGGTAAGAGCATGATTTAATATATTCAAAAATAACTTCAGGTGACGCCTCTGCCATCACCTCTGCCGTAGGAAAAGCTTCAAACAGAGCGGGTGTCATCATATTCACCCGCTTGTCTGTGCACTGTGCCGATAAAATAACCGCTACAAGTAACTCAAAAATGTTGTTGTAATTCAGCTCTGTCTCTGCAGATTCCGCATTCTCTTCAAACCACTCAAGTACTTTCTTGTAACGTTCTTTTTTAGTCATTATCAATAATTCTCAAATATACAGTTTAAGGTCGATCTTTACAAGATAAACTCCCACTAATTGTACCTTATTTCATCAGATAGAGGAATAAATCTTGCACTAAGGTCAGGGTCCTCCATATCCGGATCAAGCGGATACATCGGTCTGTTAATCCGTTCGTAAGGCAACCTTAATAAATCCTGATCAACACCCCCGGGTGTCAGCGCCATAAGCCAGTCTGCCCTGATATCATACAGCTCAGGTACAAGATATCCAATCTTCACTACAAGAATATCCGTCTCTCTTGGATTAAGTCCCAGATCAGTAAAATTCTTCTCATAATGAAATGCGGTTCTCGATTCAGTTACAATTGTATAAATATTTCCACTTTTCACTACAACATGAGTATTGTTTACATTTTCGTTGATTGCCGTAACCTCGCCAGTTAATCTTATTGGGGGAGCAAACCTATCGTCAACTATTGCACCCGCCTCAGCATCTACCGTTCCGCCAACACCAACTTCTAATGCCTGTTTTACCAGCTCAGGACCCGGAATTGATGCATAGATAAGTTCCTTCCCGTTTGGCCTCTTAAATTCCGGTCTTTTAAACAGTTCATGCAAAGTCCATGTAACATCCCCCGCACCTCCAGCGGTTGGATTATCACCCATATCACTAATTATAAAAGGCTTTTTGTCACTTGCCAAAGCTTTATTCAGTGCATTGTCAAGATACGTTGTTGGTGCAACAAACTCAAATTCTTCCCTTACGTCCCAGAAACGTTTAGCCAATGTCTCTGCTGCTTTAGCAACCGCCTCTTTATCGTCGCCATAAGTTACCACAACACCGTGATTCCTTGGTTCGTCGGCCCATGGATACGACATCCAAATTGAAGCATCAATTACATTATCACCATCAATCTGATCAGGTATCATGCCATACAATCCTTTACCCGGCTCAATACGAGTACTTGTTTTCTCACCCGGCAATAAAATTGGTACAGGAATCCATGCCTTATAAGCAGGTTTCCCCTTGCCCGACTCTAGCCTTTTTAGCAGATTTGTTACAGCTCTTTTCTTAGTCTCAATAGCATCTTCGTGCGGTGCTAATCGGTAGCAAGTCAGTAAGTCAGTATTTTGAATCAATCTTGGCGAAACGCTTCCGTGTAAATCCATTGTTGTTGAAATTATAACATCTGTTCCTACCACTTCTCTGATTCTCACAAGAAAATCCCCTTCCGGATCATCCAGTCCCTGAACACTCATTGCACCATGGATATCATAAAAAACTGCATCCAGCGGCAAAGTTTTCTCAATCATTTCTAACGTTTTTGTAACAAGAGACTCATATGCCTCGCGTGTTACAATACCACCCGGCATTGCATGTCCGCGTAAAGTTGGAAGCCAGTGAGCTCTGTCAATAATCCCTGAATCCGGTTCCATAAAAGGATAATAGCTAAATACAGCCTCCCCTTCACGGGCCCTGAAAGCATCTTCATGAGATACTGCAGGAGAAAAGGTGCTTGATTCAATTGCAATTCCTGCAATAGCAATTCTTGGCAATTCTTTCTCGCTGTTGTTTTGGCAGCCCGAAAGCACCAACAGTGCAGCAATCACTATTAAAAAAATATTTCTTTTCATATTTTGTTTTTTTATTGATTATTTATCACATGAATTGTATGTACAGCAGTAATGCAAGCTGTTTCAGTTCTCAATCTGGTTTCACCCAAGCTAATTTCTTCAAAGCCATTCTCAACCGCAATGTTTATTTCATTCTCACTAAAATCCCCTTCGGGTCCAATTAGCAAAAGCACATTCTCTGATTTATTATATATCTTAGAAAGTGCTTTTTTTGGTCTGTCATAACAATGAGCTATAAACTTTCTACCTGCAAATGTAGTGGAAATAATTTCATTGAAAGCGGTCATTTTTGATATTTCGGGTAGATATAATTGATGTGATTGTTTCATGGCTGAAATTGCAATTTTTTGCAACCTCTCAAGCTTTATATCTTTGCGCTCGGAGAAGTCTGTAAGAATTGGAGTTAACTTTTCAATACCAATTTCCGTAGCTTTTTCAACAAACCATTCATTTCTGTCAATCTGTTTTGTTGGTGCAAATGCTATTTCAATTCTATAATCTCTAAGTCTTTCAAATCTCTCTTCGCTAACAATGCTTACATGACAATGCTTTGGATTAGCATCAATCAGCAAGCATCTGAAAACAGAACCCATTCCGTCTGTAACCCTTATTTCGTCTCCTGCGCCCATTCTCAGAACTTTCACGCAATGCTGAGACTCCTGTTGCGGGAGTTGTAATTTGCTCTTTATTTCAGATGCAAAGAAAAGGTTATCAGAAATTGCCATAAAGTTACGATCTGTTTTCCCTCCTGTTTATTTCGTCTCGCAAACGAGTTGCAAGCTCATAGTTCTCTTCATTAACAGCATCCTCCAGTCGGTGCTTCAGCGCCTCCAATCTAAGGTCAGACAGCTCCTCCTCTTCCTCTTCAGTTTCTTTAAAAGTAGTTTCCTGAATAGTATTGTCCGATTGCTCGTCAAAAACTATCGACATATTCTGCATAATTGCTTCGGTAGTAAATATAGGAGAGTTGGTTCGTATTGCCAGTGCAACTGCATCAGATGTTCGCGAATCAATCCTGAATTCCATACCATTTTGGCTCAGTAGCAGTTCAGAGTGATATGCACCATCTTCAAATTTATAAATTGATACTTCCAATAATTCAATATTCATAGCTTTAAATATTGAGTTCATTAAGTCGTGCGATAGAGGCCTGGGCGGTGTTATTCCCTCCATAACAATTGCTATAGATTGAGCCTCAGGCGTACCAATAACAATTGGGAGTCTTCTTATGCCATTCTCTTCTGCAAATATAAGAGCGTAAGCACCAGCCTGCACCTGACTAAATGAAATACCTAATATTGTAAGTTTTATTCTTTTATTCTCCATATTTCCCGGTCAATTTTCAATAGTAACATCAAATATACAATTTATATTTTGATATTTTGTCCTAAAAAGATGCAATGTGATAAAATTATTGTATCTTTGCATTCGCAAATTAAATGGTGGATGTAGCTCAGCAGGTTAGAGCGTCGGATTGTGGTTCCGAAGGTCGCGGGTTCGAGCCCCGTTTTCCACCCTGGTCTCTGTGAAGAGATCTTTCATTCTCATAAGATTTGTTTTAGGTAATCACGTATTTATTATACGTGATTTTTTTGTGCCTATGCTAAAAAACTCTCCTTCTGAACTCCGAGCAGGTAATAGCAGTTGCAACCGCAACATTTAGCGATTCAGAAGATTTTTCACCTACCGGATAGTTTGGTATATAAAGCTTATTGGTTATCAGTGCTTTTACCTCAATGCTCACGCCTCTTCCCTCACTTCCCATAACAATAAAACCTTCACTTCCCAGCTCTGTCTCATATATATTGTCGCCATAAAGGAAAGTCCCGTAAATAGCAGATCCTGCATGTCCTTTAAGCAGATTAACCACGTTGGTGTAAACAACCTGAACCCTTGCAATAGCTCCCATTGTAGCCTGCACCGTTTTCGGATTAAAGATATCAGAACAATCCTCAGAGCAAAAAATATAATCAATACCAAACCAGTCGGCAATCCGCACAATAGTCCCTAAATTTCCAGGATCCTGAACCCCATCCAAAACCAGATTTAGTTTATTGTTTATGTCTTCTCTTTTTAAATTAAATTCAGGTCGGTAAAAAACAGCAATAACTGTCGGCGCTGTTTTAAGTGATGTGGCTTTTTTCAACTCATTCTCATGGGCTTCAATCACCTCTTCGGCTCTAAGTTCAGGAATAGATCCCAATACTTCGGGTAAACCGGTTATAAGCTGACATTTGCAAGTTGCAAGCAGATCCACTACAAGTTTCTCTCCCTCAGCTACAAAGGTGTTGTACTTATTACGGAATTTCTTATCTTTAAGAGATTGTATGTATTTTATTTTATTATTGCTGAGGCTCATTTAAGCTTTCGTTTTCTTATATCAAATGTAAAAGTAGTAAAATATTCATTAAGGCAAGGCATGTCAAAACAGCCATTAAACATATCATCTAATTGAGGGTATGGTATTAAAAAAACATTATCTTTGTATGTAATTAACTTAAGCGGTGAATAATTACCGAATTATTACTTCTTTTCTTATGAATGATAATGCAATTATGAATAGAGTAGCAGATAATATAAGAATCTTATCTGCGGCTATGGTAGAAAAAGCAAAATCCGGACATCCCGGTGGCGCCATGGGTGGTGCAGATTTCATCAATGTACTTTTCTCTGAGTTCTTAGAATACGACCCCGATAATCCATCATGGGAGTCGAGAGACAGATTCTTTCTTGATCCGGGTCATATGTCAGCAATGCTATATTCAGTACTCTGTTTAAGTGATAAGTTCTCAACAAATGATCTTGAGAATTTCCGTCAGTGGGGAAGTGTCACACCCGGTCATCCCGAAATAGACATTAACAGAGGAATTGAAAACACCTCCGGTCCTCTTGGACAGGGGCACGCTTATGCAACAGGCGCAGCCATTGCAGCTAAATTCCTCAAAGCCCGTCTTGGTGATATTATGAATCATACAATCTATAGCTTCATTTCAGACGGAACAGTTCAGGAAGAGGTGTCACAGGGGGTAGGGCGTATTGCAGGGCACTTGGGGCTCGATAACCTCATTATGTTTTATGATTCTAACGAGATTCAGCTCTCTACCACTACCGATGCAGTTACAAGCGAGGATGTAGCAAAGAAATATGAGGCCTGGAACTGGAAAGTTATCACAATAGATGGCAATGATGTAGATCAGATACGTAAGGCACTTACAGATGCCAAGGCGGAAAAAGACAAACCAACTCTTATTATTGGAAACACGATAATGGGACGCGGAGCTCTTGCAGCCGATTGCACATCGTTTGAGTGCCAGGTGTCAACACACGGTCAGCCCCTGAGTGCAGCAGGTGCGGATTTCGATCAGACAGTGAAAAATCTTGGTGGCGATCCCGAAAATCCTTTTGCAATATTTGATGAATCGAAAGAGCTCTACGGAAAAAGACTTGATCAGCTAAGAGCAATTGTTGCTGAAAAGAAGGCAAAACATGCAGAATGGGCAAAAAGTAACCCGGAGCTCGAAGAGAAGAAAAACAACTGGTTCTCAGGTAAACTGCCTGAAATTAACTGGTCTGAAATACAGCAAAAGCCTAATTCTGCAACAAGAGCAGGCTCAGCTACTGTTTTGGGTGAACTTGCCAAAAAGGTTGAAAATATGGTTGTAGCTTCGGCCGACCTGTCAAACTCCGACAAAACAGATGGTTTCCTGAAAGAAACTACCTCTTTCACTAAAAATGATTTCTCAGGAGCATTCCTTCAGGTAGGTGTTTCAGAATTCACAATGGCATGTCTGAGTATCGGTTTAAGTTTGCATGGCGGTGTAATTCCTGCTTGCGGAACATTCTTCGCGTTCTCCGATTATATGAAGCCTGCAATTCGTGTTTCTGCTTTAATGGAAACACCTGTGGTTTATATCTGGACGCATGATGCTTTCCGTGTAGGAGAAGATGGACCAACTCACCAGCCCGTAGAGCAGGAAGCACAGATTCGTTTGCTCGAAAAGCTTCAGAATCACAGCGGAAGAAACTCAATGCTTGTCTTACGTCCTGCCGATGTTCATGAAACAACTGTAGCATGGAAAATGGCGCTCGAAAATGATAAATCGCCAACAGGACTAATTCTTTCAAGACAAAATATTAAGGATCTGCCTGCTAAGGAATCAAGGTATAACGAAGCACTTCAGGCAGAAAAAGGTGCATATATTGTTGAAGAGGATAACAATTATGATGTTATACTTCTTGCGTCAGGCTCAGAAGTATCCACTCTTGTAGAAGGTGCCGAGCTGCTTCGTAATGATGGAGTAAAGCTTCGTATAGTTTCAGTGCCGTCCGAAGGGCTTTTCAGATCTCAATCTAAAGAGTATCAGGAGTTGGTTCTGCCTAAAGGTAAGAAGAAATTCGGACTCACTGCCGGTCTGCCTGTAACACTTGAAGGACTTGTTGGTGCCGATGGAACAGTTTGGGGAATGAATTCATTTGGTTATTCTGCACCCTACGCTGTACTCGATGAAAAACTGGGGTATACAGGACAAAATGTATATGATCAGGTTAAGAAGCTTCTTGAAGCTTAATAATTTCAATAATCTAAACGTAATAATATGTCAATTATAGACAAATCAGATAAACCCATTGGTCTGGCTTCAGACCATGCGGGTTTTGGTGCTAAGAATTATATTGTTGAGGTGCTGGAGAATATGGGACTTCCATATAAGGATTTCGGCACACATAATTCCGACAGCAGTGACTATGCCGATTATGCACACCCTATGGCAACAGCAATAGAGAATGGCGACTGCAGCTATGGAATAGCTATCTGCGGAACCGGAAACGGTATCAATATGACAATGAACAAGCATCAGGGAATCAGAGCGGCATTGTGTTGGAATCCTGAAGTAACATTCTACGCAAGAGCTCATAATGATGCAAATGTGCTCTCTCTTCCGGGGAGACTTCTAAGTAATGAAGAGTTTTTAGAAATTCTAAAAGTCTTTTTCACCACTCCTTTTGAGGGTGGACGCCATGAACGAAGAATCAACAAGATTCCTTGTGGCTGATTTTCGTTAAAACAGCTAATGAAGTATACCAAAAAACATACACTGCTCATTTTCATACAGCTTTTCATACTGCAAAGCTGTATGGATTTGAGTACGCAATTCGATAATAATCCCGAAGGTAATTTTGATGCTCTCTGGCATATACTCGATCGCAACTATTGTTTCTTTGAGTATAAGGAGGTTGACTGGGATGAGGTTTATAATGAGTATAGTTCACGATTAACCAGTGATATTAGCAGCGACGGACTATTCATGCTTATGGGCGATATGCTTGCAGAGCTAAAAGATGGTCACGTTAACCTTACTGCTTCACACGATATAACACGTTACTGGGAGTGGAGGGATGACTATCCTTCAAACTTCGACTCCAAAATCCAAAGCGAATATCTTGGAAACAACTACGGCATTGTTTCGGGTCTGAGATATAAAATTCTTGAAGATAATATAGGATATATTTATTGCGGAAGTTTCGCAACCGATTTAAGCGCCGGTGGCATTAGCCAGGTGCTTAGCAGAATGGCCATCTGTAATGGAATTATTATCGATGTCAGAAATAATGGTGGCGGAAACCTAACTAACGTAGAAAAATTAGCCGGCAGATTCTTTAATGAGAAAACACTTATTGGTTATATTTCACATAAAACCGGTCCTGGACACAACGATTTTTCACAGATGTATCCCAAGTACATTGAAAGCTACGACGGAATCAGATTTCAAAAACCGATAGTAGTTATTACAAACAGAGGGTGTTACAGTGCCACTAATGAATTTGTAAGCATTATGAAGCAGGCGCCAAATGCCACTGTTATTGGCGATAAAACAGGGGGCGGAAGCGGCCTCCCGTTCTCCTCAGAATTGCCAAACGGATGGTCTGTTAGATTCTCAGCCTCTCCAATGTTTAATGCCGACAAAGAGCATATTGAGTTCGGTGTTGAGCCTGATATTTCTGTTGACATGAAGCAAAGTGATGTCGAAAAAAAGAAAGATACTATCATCGAAACAGCACGCGAATTACTAAAAAATCAGTAAATACATCCTTTTTATATCACATTACTGTTTAAGTACAAATAAAAAGTGCAAATTGTACATTTATTTTTTCTATATCTCTATTTTTTTGTACTTTTATGGGCTAATCATATTCTTTTATAACATAAACTGCAATGTCGAAATTTTCAACAAGGAAAAACCAACCTAAAAAGAAATTTCATCAGAGGAGAGGTTTTATCCTTACTATCGGAATAATAATAGGAATTGTTTTTGTGGCCACCCTTTACCAGACGTCGGTATATTTCTCAACCAACGAGTCTTGTATGATTTGCCATGTTCACCCACATGCAGAAGAAAGCTGGATGTTGTCCGTTCACGTAAACAATAGTAGCGGAGTGATGGTAAACTGTGTTGATTGTCATTTACCGCCAACAGATAACACCTGGGCGCACTATTCATCAAAAGTGGCTCTCGCTGCAAGGGATGTTTGGGGATATATTACAAAAGACAGTGCCGATTTCGACTGGGACAGAAAATCCGAATTGGATTATGCTGTAACCTATATACCTAACGAGTCTTGTGTTAAATGCCACCAGAATTTGTTTCCTCAGGGAATCACAGATGATGGTATCACCTCTCACCTTTACTACGAAGATAATGTTGAGGCACTTGATCTTCAGTGTATCAGCTGTCACCTTGATGCAGGGCACTATAATCCCGATTATGTAAGCGGACAGATGGTTGGAGTTCCTGCATTCTCACAATCGGAGGATATCGACAGCAGTATGTTTTATCATGAAGCAGCTACTCTGACAACATTTGCAAACTATACCGAATATATCCCCGAAACCACTGTTTCATTTAATATGATCGCAGTAAACGGCGGTACGTTCATGATGGGAAGTCCCGAGAAAGAACCTTTCAGAAATCCCGACGAGTCGCCTCAGCATCAGGTCGAACTTAGTCCGTTTTACATGGCTGAGTCTGAAACAACATGGAATATGTACTGGGCATTTTATGTTTCAACAATGAGTGAAGGTCGGACACCCCCCGATGTAATCTATTTTAACAACCAGAATGCAATCGACGTAGATGGAATATCCGGACCAACTCCTCCGTGGGGCTATCCCGATCAGGGTTGGGGGCATGGCGATATGCCGGCAATTACCATGACACACTATGCGGCAGAAACCTTCTGCCAGTGGTTATCAGCCAAAACAGGTAAAACATACAGGCTCCCAACTGAAGCCGAGTGGGAGTATGCTGCACGGGGCGGAACAGAATCAGCCTATTTCTTCCCCGGAAGTCCAAAGGATTATTCAGAGCACGGGTTTATGAAAAATATCTTTAAACCTAAAACAGAAATAATCAGCGATTATGTAGTGTATGATAAGAACAGCGACCGTCGCACTAAATCTCCCGTAGAGGTGTTGCCTAACCCTCTCGGATTAAAGAATATGCTGGGTAATGTTTTTGAGTACACATCAGATAAGTATAATCCTGATGCATATAATAATCGCACCGGTGTTACTCGTGATCCGGTTGTAACCGTTGGCGATGAGTGGGTTGTTCGCGGAGGTAACTACACTTCAGATGCTGCCGACGTGAGAAGTGCAGCCAGAGGGCACACCAATCATACTGAGTGGCTCAAAACAGATCCTCAGCAACCAAAGAGTATATGGTGGTATTCTGACATTAAAGGCATTGGGTTCCGTGTTGTTTGCGAACCCTGATTTGCTAATATCACATTGAAATCAATAACAAAAACTTACTAAATATTTTATTCAAATGAAAAAAGAAAATAATCTAACCAGAAGATCATTCCTTAAGACTTCTGCTGTTGCAGGAGCTGTGGGAGTAGTGGGTACAGGAACTGCAGGTTTTTTAACCTCATGTAGTGGTGGAGCAGACAAAAAAAACGGTGGCCGGGTACCATTAAAAGAGGAAGGCACATATTATGCGCCTGATTTACCTGATCTGGCAACCGATGGAAAAGAGCTGAGAGCAGGTGTAGTTGGCTGTGGCGGAAGAGGTTCAGGTGCTGCAATCAACTTCCTTAATGCAGCAAATGGAGTTACAGTTGTTGCATTGGGTGATGTTTTTCAGGAAAAAGTTGATGATCTTGCTGAGAGATTAAAAAATGAAAAAGGTATTGATATCCCCGCAGATAAACGCTTCGTGGGACTCGATGCATACAAGCAGGTAATTGATAGTGGTATTGATGTGTTAATAGATGCAACACCACCATATTTCCGTCCCGAGCATTTCAAATATGCAGTTGAAAAAAACAAGCATTGCTTTCTCGAGAAACCAATCTGTGTTGATGCAGTAGGATATCGTACTATAGTGGCTGCCGCAAGACAGGCACAGAGCAAAAATCTATCTGTTGTTACAGGAACTCAGCGTCATCACCAGCGCAGTTATATCGAATCATACAAGCAGATCATGAGTGGTGCAATTGGCGAGATAACAGGTGGTGCGGTATACTGGAATCAAAGTATGCTATGGTATCGTGATCGTCAGCCTCAGTGGAATGATTTTGAGTATATGGTACGCGACTGGGTAAACTGGAAATGGCTTTCAGGAGATCATATCGTAGAGCAGCACGTTCATAATATCGATGTATTTACATGGTTTACAGGCTTGCGACCGGTCAGTGCCGTTGGCTTCGGCTCTCGTCAGCGCAGAGTAACAGGTGATCAGTACGATAATTTCAGTATCGATTTCACAATGGAAAATGGTATACATATGCATAGCATGTGCCGCCAGACGGATGGATGTGCAAACAATGTAAGTGAATTCATTCAGGGAACAAAAGGCTCATGGACAACTAACGGTGGTCACGTAATTAAAGACCTTCAAGGTAATATAATTTGGCAATACGATCACGAGGCAGAAGGTACAAACTTCAAACAAACCGACCCATATACGCTTGAGCATGTTAATTTAATTAACTGCATCAGAGGAAATACACCAATTGAGCAGGCCTCAGAAACAGCAGTATCCAACCTTGCGGGTATCATGGGGCGCGAGTCTGCCTACACAGGTCAGGAGATCACATGGGATGCAATGACAGCTTCTGCGCTCGATTATACGCCTGCCGATCTTAACATCGGTAAGATGGATATGTCAGGATTCACTGTTCCTGTTCCGGGTGGTACAAGATAAAATCATATATTATGACATTCGATAGAAGAAAATTTATAAAAACCTCCCTTGCCGGTTCAGCTGTACTGGCAATAGGGGGGTGCAACTCCACCGCTTCTGCCGACTCCAAAGCGGGCAACAGCAGAAGTAGCGCAGTTCTTAAAATCTCTTTTCAGGAAGGTACTGCTCCGGGTGCAGACATTAATGCGAAGTTTGATTATATGGAAGAGCATGGTGTTGTAGGTTTCGAGCCTCATGGCAAACCCCTTCTAAGCAGAAAACAGGAGTTTAAAGATGCTCTTCAGGGACGAAACATCAAAGTTAGTGCTGTTTGTGCAGGGTTCGACGGGTTCATTCTTTCAACCGACCCAGAAATTCGTAAGCAATGCAGGGATACAATGGCAGAACTGATTATCGCAGCCGGTGAGTTCGAATCAACAGGAGTTATTATTGTTCCTGCTTTCAATCACCAGCAGCCCGTAATGCCTCATACTCAGGAAACCCGTGATTTCCTTTGTGAGCAGTTTGATAAGATGGGTACCTTTGCGAAACAGCATGGTACAACAGTTATTCTTGAGCCGCTAAACCGTCGCGAAGCATTCTACCTTCGTCAGGTTGCCGATGCTGCATCAATTTGCCGTGATATCAATAATCCGGGAGTAACCTGTTTGGGCGACTTCTGGCATATGACGTGGGAGGAGACTTCCGACTATGGTGCTTTCATGTCGGCAGGTGAATATCTGCAGCACGTGCATATAGCCAGTCGCGGCACCCGTAATATTCCAGGTGAGGATGGTGATGTTGATAACTATGTTGATGGGTTCAGGGCGCTTAAAAAGCTTGGATACGACAAGTATGTAAGCTTCGAGAGTGGTGTTAAGGGCGACCGTGAAGTGGTTGTTCCTGCTGCACTCGAACTTATGCGCAATCAATGGGAAGAAGCTTGAGAACAGAAAGATTATTTAAATTTATATCTTCATACAGAGCATCAATTTTGCTGCTGCTAATCTACTCAATTGGGTTGGCATTAGCCACTCTTGTAGAGAAACGGTTTGGCACCGAAGCAGCAAAGATGCTTATCTACTACTCACCGCTTTTTATATTACTTCAACTGTTGCTGGTGGTTAACTTCCTGTTAACTCTCACCGCAAGTAACTATATTAAGCAGAGAAAATGGGCATATATCGTTATCCATTTTGCCCTTATAGTAATTCTTGGTGGTGCACTTACAACATTCCTCTTTGGTAAGAAGGGGCAGGTTCATATACGCGAAGGGGAGAGGTCCGATCAGCTGGTCATGCATACATCAAAAGGCATGAAGACTGAAACTCTCCCCTTCGAGTTGGAACTGCTTGAGTTCAGATTAAACAGATACCCCGGTTCAGAAAGTCCTTCTTCCTACGAAAGCGACCTGATGGTGCATTCTGACGGCGAGTCTTATGAGGCATTTGTTTATATGAATAATGTGCTCGATGTTAAAGGTTATCGTTTTTTTCAGGCTTCCTATGATCAGGATGAGAAAGGTACAATCCTATCTGTAAATAAAGATGTAGCGGGTCGCAATATCACTTACTTCGGATACATCTCACTATGTATTGGCTTTCTGCTGATGTTTTTTAATCCCAGCTCCCGTTTCAGGAGACTAACAAGGCAGTTGCGGGACACAAATGTTAATCTGAAAACAATTACATTTATTGCTTTTGTAGCAATACCCTTAATGGGTTTTGCGCAGGAATCTCAACTAACAGAGGGAACAGATTCAATAACAAACACAGCACCAAATACAGTCAGGACTGCTGAAAACCTTATCTCTGAGGAGCATGCTGCAAAGTTTGGAGCTCTACCGGTTCAATTAAGGGGCAGAATAATGCCAATGAACACCTTCTCTTCCGAGATACTGCGAAAAGTACACAAAGAAACTACCTTCAAGGGAATGAATTCAGATCGTTTCTTATTAAGCGTGATAGCTGTACCGCAAATGTGGATGGAAATACCATTTATTGCAGTGTCTAATAAACAGATTAGTCGGCGTTACAACTTACCCGAAGATTATGTTCCTTACTATCAGTTTTTTGACAGTAAGGGCGACTACCGTCTGCTCCCTCAACTACACCATATCTATCAGCACAACAGGGGAGAGCGAACTGCAGAGGAGAATGAACTTATAAAACTGGATGAGCGGATTAATATAGTTTATCAGCTGTTTAATCACCAGCTACCGGCAATATTCCCCGATGCAAACGACCCCAATCATAGCTGGTACGCACCGGGTAATGATTTGTCGATATTTTCAGATAGCGATTCGACTTATATATCTCAAATTTTCGGAAATTACCTTTTAGAGGTGAGGAACTCAATTGGTAGTGGCGACTGGTCGAAGCCTGACCAACTGTTGAACTCTATTATGGAGTATCAGCGTGCAAATGATAAAGCTTCACTTATAAATCCGTATAAGATTGAGGCTGAAATTAATTATAATAAACTGAGTGTTTTTAGTAGGGTAAGGGTGTTATATTTCATTCTTGGGTTATCACTACTTGTAATAACATTTATCGGAATGAGCTCAAGGAGCAGATGGACAGCTATTTGCGGAAATTTAATTATTGGTGCTATAGCGCTGGTTTTCATCTGCCATATCTATGGAATGGGCTTGCGATGGTATATCTCAGGGTATGCACCATGGAGCAACTCATACGAAACAATGGTGTATGTGGCGCTGGCGACTGTGCTGGCGGGACTGATATTTGGACGTAAAAGTCGACTCACCCTCTCTCTCGCAACTCTTTTCGGAGGAGTTATCCTATTTGTCTCAGGCTTAAACTGGATGGACCCGCAAATTAACACGCTGGTACCGGTTCTCAACTCCCCGTGGCTAATGTTTCACGTTGCGGTTATTGTTGCTGCTTATGGCTTTTTCGGGATCAGCTTCCTGCTCGGAATTACAAACCTCATAATTATAACCATCTCTAATTCAATAGAACAAGCAATACACAGGCTGAAAGAACTGACAATAATTAATAACATGTCGCTGTTAATCGGACTTGCATTAATGACTGTCGGAACATTCTTGGGGGCAGTATGGGCAAACGAATCGTGGGGCCGCTACTGGGGCTGGGATCCTAAAGAAACCTGGGCTCTTATCACTATTGTGGCTTATACTATCGTAACTCACCTTTATCTCATAAAGAGATGGAACAATATATGGCTGTTCAACTTGCTGTCGGTGCTGGCTTTTGCGTCGGTACTAATGACATACTTCGGTGTAAACTATTTCCTTAGCGGAATGCATTCGTATGGGCAAACCGACGGGATATCTTCTGTTTTTGCATATATTGCAATTGCTTTCGGGATAGTAGCAATATTGGGTTTTGTCTCTTTCAGAAAAAGTGAAAGGTTTAAACAAATCAAGCTGTAACAATTATTATAAACAGAGTTTAAATATTATGATAAACTGGGGATTCATTGGCTGTGGAGCAGTAACTGAGCTAAAGAGCGGTCCCGCTTTCAAAAAAGCAGAGGGCTCAGATGTGGTCGCTGTCATGCGTCGCAATATAGAAAAGGCCAAAGATTATGCCATGAGGCACAAAATCGACAGGTATTATAATGATGCACAGGAGCTGATTAACGACCCCGGCGTAAATGCCATATACGTCGCAACTCCCCCCGGTTCTCATGCAGAATATGCCATTGCAGCAATGAAAGCCGGCAAACCTGTTTATATAGAGAAGCCAATGGCAGCATCTTATCAGGAGTGTGTGGATATTAATCGTGTATCAGCAGATACTGGTGTTCCTTGCTTTGTTGCATACTACAGGCGTACACTGCCATATTTCCTGAAAGTAAAACAGATTATAGATGAGGGGGTGCTTGGTAAGCTTTCAACTGTTCAGATTCGCTTTGCTATTCCTCCGTATAAAACCGACTATAACCGATCCACACTTCCGTGGAGAGTGAAAAAAGATCTGTCTGGTGCAGGTTATTTCTACGATCTTGCATCACATCAGATCGATCTCCTCAATTTTATACTTGGTGATATAAGTGAAGTAAATGGCTTTACAACAAATATTGCCGGTCTGTATGATGTAGAAGACACTGTTACGGCGGCACTGCGTTTTAAGTCGGGAGTCCTTGCGAGCGGTAGCTGGAGCTTTGTTGCGCCACCCAATACCCGAACTGATACAATTGAATTCGTAGGTACAGAAGGCAAACTGTCCTGCTCAACCTTCAACTTTTCACCCGTCATACTCGAAACATCAAATGGCAGGGAGGAGTTTGAGATAGAAAATCCCGAAAATATTCAGTTCTATCTGATACAGAGTATAGTAAACTACCTCAATAAAAAAGGCGAAATGCCGGTAAGCACCGGCATCTCAGCTCAAAAAACCAATCTGATTATGGATCAGATATTGGGTTATATTTAAAATCTACCTTTAAATATTGTCGGATTAATTGTAAGGCTCACATAAGCCCAATCCTGCCATGAGTCGGGGTTGCCCTCCGGTCTTCCCTTAGCAACCGGCATAGCATCTGTTGCAATCATAAACGAGTATCCACCCTCAAGCATAATGTAACTTCGTATTGGATAATTGAATTTAAAGTCAATCTCCGATCCAAGATTCTTTAATACAGAACTTCCCACATCTATATTTTTATGTGAATTAAAATGGTGGTAACTCAGATCTAATACAAGCTTTTTACCTGTATTCAGTTTCAATCCTAAGTATTTATGAAATACACCATAGTAATCATTTCCACTGAAGTAATCCATCGCACCCATGAAAGTATGGTTCGATCTGTATAGCAGGTCCATATATGTTTTCTTATCAGAATCAGGATCCTGTCCCGGATGAAATTCCGTTCCCCCGTACATCGATATTTCTTCAGAGAAGTTATAGCCACCTCTCAAAGCCAGCATATATGCACTAACGCCTTGGTCAGCAGCATTCGTTCCCGTCTGGTAGTAAGCCGTAGCCATTATATTCCATGCGCTGTTTTGATACCCGATATTGGTACCCATAGTCTGCATATATTTTTTGTCACTGTCAGGAATGGGAACATCGTTAAGTAGTGACTCATAACCGGTGTTTAGTAAAAGAAACGAAGCTGTAAACCCTGTACCACTTCTATACTGATACCATGCGCCCTGTAGGTTCTGATATGGCTGTCCGATGGGAATATAATGAGTACCCTCATTGGTTTTCATTCTCGACTGGTTATATGCCAGCATCAGATGAAAAGTGTTATTCTTATTCTCATACCCAAGTTTCAGTGCATCATGCCAAATACCGGTCGGTGTCCAGTTAGAAACCGATAATATCCTCCCGTCGTCGTAATTAAGCGATTGGCGCCCAACCCTTGCAAAAAAACCATTTCTACTCATTTGTGCCCATGCTTCATTCATAGTAAAGTACCTGCCGTCAGCATCATTCTGCGGTTTTTGTCCCCAAACAGCCACTTCCTGTGCAGCAACACGGGCAGATAGAAATCCATTGTCGAAATTCAATCCAATTCTTGCTCTGTTAGAGATAAATGCAGATGGTAAATCTGAATTTGTTCTTGGGTAATTATACCCGTTTCGGTACTCAAATCTCGGTCTAAGATTTACATCAATTGAAAATTCACCACCGGCTTCTTCATATTGTGCATTCACATTTGCCGGAAGAATAAGACTCGATAGTAATAAAAGGAATAGAATTTTTTTCATAGATCTTTAATTAGAATTAATGAATATATGCAAAGATAAATAAAATAGCGAATTGTCAATTATTTTCCTGCTTAAGATTAGCATGTCGCCATAACTGCCACGAATTTACCAGGTTTTGCCATAAAACATAAGTCCCCGGGCCCACTGTAGCCAACGGATTAAGGTATGTTTGTGTAAGCCATATGGCAAGTACAGTGTTCTTTTGTCCCAAACCCTGCCCACCTGCAACCGTCCAGCCAAACTTACTCCCAATCTTTCTTCCAAAATAGAATTGTGTAATACAGATGATAAGAGATAGTAATGCAATAATAATTTCTAATCGATACGTCCCATCTGCCAGCTGAATTACATACTGCGTAACGTTTCCTATAACAATTGTTAGCGCAACCGCCCATATATAGAAGGAGATAATTTGTGCCGATTGTATTTTTCTGTGCACTTTAGGTGATATCTTTTGTATTATCAGAGCCAGCAGAAACGGTATAATCAGAATAGGCATTACTGTTTTAAAAATATGCCAGAACGAGGTTAAAAGAGATACATCTGAGTCACCACTGCCAATAAGAGACAGAAAAAGCGGTCCCGCAATTGCTACCGACAAGTTACTTATAATGGCGTAACCCGCAGTTATCGAAATGCTACCACCCAAAAGTCCCGCCACAACCGGCGCAGAAGTAGCAGTAGCAGTCAGCACACAAATAGTGATACCCTGTGCAAGAATCTCATTTATTGGTCTCAGTACAATATAAATAATCGCACTTCCAATATACTGAATCCCAAGCAAAATGTAATGAAACTTAGTAAGCTTAATATCATTGAGAGTAAGTCGGCAGTATGTGATAAAAAGCATCAGCGAAATAAGTATCGGAAGAAAAGGCGATAATACCGAAAGCTGTTTATTAAAAGTTATACCCACAACCATTGCAATGGGCAAAAGATATTTTTCCAGAAATTTCCTCATATCAGTTGTAATATTCGCCCGGTGTAACCGATTCGTCAGAATGGCGCATCATATCACTATAGTTGATATCAATCATCAACTGTTTCCGATCGAGCACAAAATCATTAATAAATTTCTCAATCTCCGGAAGAAACTCCCTCATAGGATACTCAGATACCTCATGTCCGACACCCTCCATGCTGTAAAAGATATAAGGATATCTCTCTTCTCTGAATTTTTTGGCAATAGGTTTTGATCCAAACATACCTAAATTAAAAAGCCTTATATTTGTGTAAGGAACCAGTCGGTCTGCACTCCCATGAAAAAAGAGAGTAGGAGCAGGCTTTACGGCGTAAGTAGGAACCCCCTCGTTACTAAATATGCCCCCTGCAAAAGATATTACACCTGCGTATCTGAAATCCTCAGGAAGCACATCAGAAGAGGCAAAGCCATTCCTCTTTTCATAGTCGGCATGTAAAACAGTTATTGCACCGGCACTCGATCCGCTTATAATAATCAGTGATGGGTCTATATTCAGCTCTTCAGCATTCTCAATCAGGAAGTTTGTGGCAGAGTACAGATCTTCAACCGCCATAGAAATAGCATTCCTTAAAGGTTTGAAGTTTAGCACCCCGGGCGCACCCTGGTCTTTCATACCCAGTCTGTAATCGATAGATGCAACCGTAATACCCCTTTCTGCAAAGTAGTTAAAATATGGCTCATATCCCTCAGCATCTTTCACTCCACCCACAAATCCTCCGCCAAATACAAATACTAAGCAGGGCTGTGGCAAGATAGATGAAGAGTCGCTTTGGTATATATCCATCTTCAGCACATTCCCGTCTGCATCATTAAAAGTGTCGGTTCTTTTCAATACACCCCCTGCGGCTGCAGTATAGGTAATAAAAAATATTGCAACAGACAGAATTAACACCCTTAAACTCATAACCATAATTTTGGTAAACACTAACAATCAGCTCTTAAGAAAGTCATTTACAGCTTTCAAAATATCCTCTCTTGCCCTCTCGTAGTTGTCGTTAAATATTGTAATATCAAACTGCGGTGCAAAACTCATCTCAAATTCAGCTTTGGCAAGTCTGCCCTCAATCACCTCCTGCGAATCCGTGCCTCTTTTTTCCAGTCTTTCACGAAGCACTTCCACCGAAGGCGGCATAATAAATATGCTTAAAGCCTGCTCACCATATATTTTTTTGATGTTTAATCCACCCACACAATCCACATCAAAGATCACGTTGTTGTTCTCACTAAGAAGTCTGTCAACCTCACTTTTTAATGTGCCGTAAAATGTGTCGGGATAAACCTCCTCATACTCAATAAACTCCTCATTGGCAATACGTTCTCTGAACTCTTCGGGAGATAAAAAATAGTACTCCACACCACTTTTTTCAGTTCCTCTCGGGAGTCGGCTCGTTGCCGAAATTGAAAAATGTATATTCAGCTCCTGTTCAAGAAGATACCTCACCATGGTGGACTTACCCGCTCCTGAAGGGGCAGAAAGTATTAACAGTTTTGCCATTTATAATATATTTAAAATTTGTTCCTTAATCTGCTCAAGCTCATCCTTCATTCTCACAACTATGTGTTGCAATTCCGACTGGTTCGACTTCGATCCTAAAGTGTTAATCTCTCTTCCAATCTCCTGAGTGATAAAGCCAAGCTTTTTGCCTTGCGACTCGTTCTCTTTCAGTGTTTCTTCAAAATAGTTAAGGTGATGAGAGAGACGTGTTTTCTCCTCATTTACATCCAGTTTCTCAACATAGTAAATAATCTCCTGCTCAAGCCTGTTTTTGTCGTATTCTATACCTTCGAGCTGATTAAGACTCTCTTTAAGTTTGCTTTTTACCTTCTCAACCCTGTCCTCTTCATAAGGTTCAACGGATAAAAGAAGCTCTCTTATATTATTAATCTTCTCAAGCAACACCTCTTCGAGCATCTTACCTTCCTGTTCTCTGAAGCTATTAACTTCATACACAGCACTGTCTATCGTCTTTTCAATAGTTTCCCACTCTTTCTCATCCAGCTCTTCAACATCCTGTTTTATAACATCCGGCATACGCATAAGCACCGTAAACCAGTCGGTCGGCTCAGGCACCGACATCTCTTTTGCCAGCTCCTTAAACTCTTGTTGATACTGTTTCACAACGCTGTGATTAATTCGCGAAGAGACATCTTTCGAAATCACCTCCACATTCATTGTCAGATCTATCTTGCCCCGCTTCAAACGCCGCGAGAGTGAGTTTCTAAGTTCAATCTCCTTCTCACGATAATGTAAGGGCAGACGTGTAAACAAATCGAACTGCTTACTGTTAAGAGATCTTATCTCAATAGTAATCTTTTTATTCGGAAGCTCGGCAACTGCTTTGCCGTATCCGGTCATTGAATGTGTCATATATGAAATCAGGCGTTTTGTTTATGGATTGAATCCTGTTGCTTAGTCTCCTCTTTCTCTTTACGCTCATCTGCATCACGCCTGTCGGCCAGTTTAAGCAGTTTACGTGTTTCCACTAAGTTCGAGATAACCAGAAGCACACAGGCAGCTGTTGCAAGATACTGAATTGATGCCGGGAAAACAACTTCAGTAATAAAAATTAGTGCCAGAAGAATTCTCACTTCGGTGGGACCAAATATTCCTGAGTCGATCGAATACTTATTTCCAATCTTATATCGTAACTGGGCTGTAATCATTTCCCATCCATATAATACAACAAAAAAGAAACCGGCTAATTTCCAGGCTCCGGTTGCATAAATTATGTAACCTGTGCCAATAAAGATAACACCTATCCAATCTACCGTTACATCCAGCGAAAAGCCATACCATTTACGTGGTTTTTGGCGGTAATATGCAAGTCGTCCGTCCAGCGAATCTCCCAACCAATTGATAACAAAACCCGGAATTGAGAGAAGCAACCAGTAAATATTAAATTCAGCTGCAAGCACTAAACTGAGTGCAACAACCAAATTCCCAAAGAAACCAATTGCAGTCAGACCATCTGAAGATATCCACGATGGCACTTTTTGCACCAGGTAAGCTATTGTTTTTTGCTCCCAAACACGCAGGATGTTTGTTCGTTGACGGTCGCTTGTAATTCGTCGCAACGTCTTTCTCATTTCCTTTTCATTGCTGTTCATACCTTTGCGATTTTTATTTATATGATAGCAAATGTACTTAATATAATCAAGGTTACGAAGTTGTTAAGGATATTTTATTGCATTAAATTTAAATAATCATAATTTTTTTTCATATCTTAGAGCCGCTTTGTAGTTGACTTCAAAACAATTAATTAAATTTGTTGTGTGGACCGAAAGATAATACATATAGACATGGACGCGTTTTATGCATCTATAGAACAGCGCGACAATCCCGAATACAGAGGCAAACCGGTAGCAGTGGGATATGGTGAAAAGCGGGGAGTTGTTGCCGCTGCAAGCTACGAAGCACGAAAATACGGGGTTCACTCAGCAATGCCATCCGTTACCGCAATCCGCAAGTGTCCGCAACTTATTTTTGTAATGCCCCGTTTTGATGTTTACAGAAATGTATCCAACCAGATCATGCAGATTTTTTATGAGTACACTGCACAGGTTGAGCCTTTATCGCTCGACGAAGCCTTCCTTGATGTAAGCGTCAACCATAAGAATAACCCCTCAGCCACACTTATAGCAAAAGAAATAAAACATAAGATATACAACCGCACCCATTTAACCGCCTCGGCAGGTGTGTCAAACAATAAATTCCTTGCAAAGATCGCCTCAGATTACCGTAAGCCAAACGGACTCTTTGTAATAGAACCTAAAGATGCAGAGGCGTTTGTTGAAAAACTTTCTGTTAAGAAATTCTTTGGAGTGGGCAAGGTTACTGCAAGGCGCATGGAAGAGCTTGGTTTAAAAACCGGGTCCGACTTAAAACAGTGGTCGGAGCTCGATCTCGTACGTGAGTTTGGTAAGGCCGGAATGTCTTACTACCAGTTTGCACGGGGCATAGACAACCGCGAGGTGGAGTCGGAGAGGGTTCGCAAATCTCTTGGTGCCGAAGTTACATTTCTCGAAGACCTGAGCGAGATAGTAGATATTTTAAACTCACTCGATCAGATAGCCCGTGAAGTTGAACGAAGAGCCGAGAAACGAAAATTTCTCGCAAAAACCATCACATTAAAGATTAAATACTCAGATTTTGCGGTAGTTACAAGGAGTCAAACTGTAGGATATTATATAAACAGTTACGAAAAACTGTTTGAGTTAGGCAAAGAATTACTGTTGCAGGTTGAAGATATCGAGGATAAGAAAATTAGATTAATGGGACTTACATTAAAGAAATCTGAAGCTGAACTGGCGCTGTCCAACTACGAAGGCATACAGCTGAGCTTCGATTTTGATGAATAAGCAGAGCAGCGTTTTAAACTATAAAATTCTCAGGTTTTTTAGGTGTAATATCCTTATAATAAGCCCTGATTTCCTTGATATCCTTTCTATAATCGCCCGTAGGGTAAAAAACATCAAGAAACGAAGCCTCCTTCTTTTTATAATCCAGTCCGATTAATACCAATGGCACATTCGCTTTAATCGCAATAAAATAAAATCCCTTCTTCCACTCTTTCACAGGCTTGCGTGTTCCTTCGGGCGTAATGCCAAGCTGCATGCTTTCACGCTTCTTAAACTCTTCAGCAAGTGTATCTGTGAGAGCTGCACTTCTTCCCCTTTTCACCGGAATACCTCCAATACCTTTAAAAATCAGATTAAAGGGAAAAAAGAACCACTCCTCTTTCATCAAAAAATTAGCAGTCCTTCCAATTGATGAATAAGCCAGTTTGGCAATAATAAAATCCCAGTTGCTCGTGTGAGGAGCCACCACGATAATAGATTTACTTATATCCGGCTTCACATTCACCACTTTCCAGCCCAGAATTTTGTTTAGTATGAACTTACTGAAATTTCCCATTATATATTATAGTTTAAAAATCTTCAAGCTTCAACGTTAATTGCTCCCAATTGTTCATTGAACGATCCAGCTTCTCCTTTAATTTCAGGTACTTCTGCAATAGCTCACTATTAGAAGCCCCTTCGGTAGTGGCCAGTTCCGTTTCAATCTCAGCAATCTCCAGTTCAAATGCCTCAATCTCACTCTCAGCCTTCTCAATATCCTTTTCAATCCTCCTCTGCTTCCGGTTAAGCTCTTTCAGTTCGTGATATGATAATTTACTTTCGGCATTCGTTTTATTGTCGCCACTCTCATCCCCTGCATCAACTGTTGTGCCTGTAGAAAGCTCTAATTGCTGAAGGCTTTCCAACCTGTTCTTAGCAAGATACTCATAAATACCACCCAAATGCTCTTTAACCCTGCCACCACCAAACTCATAAACCTTACTGACCAGTCCGTCAAGAAAATCCCTGTCGTGCGACACAATTATTGCCGTACCCTCAAACTCATTAATAGCTTTTTTGAGAACATCCTTAGATGCCAGATCTAAGTGGTTTGTAGGCTCATCCAGAATAAGCAGGTTCACCGGCTCCAGCAGCAGTCTTATCATTGCAAGCCTGCTTCTTTCACCCCCCGACAGCACTTTCACTTTCTTATCCGATGCCTCACCTCCAAACATAAATGCACCCAGTATATCCCTTATTTTTGTGCGGATATCACCCACCGCAACATTATCTATAGTCTCAAAAACCGTCATCTCCTCGTCAAGCATCTGTGCCTGATTCTGAGCAAAATACCCTATTTTAATGTTATAACCAAGTTCGAGCTTACCATTAAAATCAATCTCATCCATGATACACTTCACCAGAGTTGATTTACCCTCACCGTTCTTGCCCACAAACGCCACTTTATCACCCCTTTCAAGAGTATAGGTAACATCTTTAAAAACAAGATGATCACCGTAGGTTTTAGCCACATTTTCAGCAATAATGGGGTAGGAGCCCGATCTGGGTGCAGGAGGAAACTTAAGCCTCAGTCTCGAATTGTCAACCTCGTCAATTTCAATCCTGTCAATCTTTTCCAGCTGTTTAATTCTCGACTGCACCTGATTCGATTTTGTAGCTTTATATCTGAACCTCTCAATAAAATCCTCGGTATCCTTAATTTGCTTCTGTTGATTCTCAAACGCCCTTAATTGCTGTTCTCTGCGCTCTTTTCTAAGTTCAACATATTTGGAGTAGCTCACCTTATAATCGTGAATGTCACCCAAAACAATCTCAATTGTACGGTTTGTTACTGCATCAAGAAATGCCCTGTCGTGCGACACCAGCATCACCGCATTGGCATGCGTAGCCAGAAAATTCTCTAACCACTGAATCGATTCAATATCAAGGTGGTTGGTAGGCTCATCAAGCAGCAGCACATCAGGAGCCTGAAGAAGAATTTTAGCCAGTTCAATACGCATTCTCCAGCCGCCGCTAAACTCATTTGTGGGTCGGTCTAAGTCAGACCTGAGAAACCCCAGACCCATTAAAGTCTTCTCCACCTCAGCCTCAAAATTGTGAATGCCCGACATTTGAAGAAGCTCCTGCAGGTCGGTCGACCGCTGAATAATTGCATGGTATTCATCCGACTCATAATCAGTTCTCTCTGCCATCTCGGTATTCAGTCTCTCCAGCTCCTTCTCCATTCTTTGCAGATTGCTGAAAGCCAGAGAAGCCTCTTCACGCACTGTACGGGTATCATTCAGCTTCATCTGTTGCGGCAGATAGCCAATTGTAACATCTTTCGGATACGATACACCGCCTTTTGTAGGTTGCTGCAACCCCGCCATAATCTTCAGCAAGGTCGATTTGCCGGCACCGTTCTTACCTGTAAGAGCAGCCCGTTCATTTTTATTCAAAACAAACGAGATGGAATCAAGCAGTGTAAAGCCCCCAAATTCAACAGAAAGATTATCAATCGAGATCATAGAACTAATTTTGTGCAAAGAAAATGCTTTTTGAGGGACTTTTAAAATAAATTTCAGCTTTCCGAATTATTGCTATAATCAAACCCCTTTTTGTTTAGGCAAACAAGATTTGAATAATCAACAATTATTCATGTAAATATCAAGTAAGCATGTCTGCATCTTCCTGTAAAATCGGTTATAGATAAATTATAAAAACATAAGCGATCAATAAGGGACCTATAAGCGATCACCAGACCTGGTATAGACAGAACACAGGGTTTTCAACTGTAAAATGAGGGATAACTAAACAGATTTACAGACTATATTTTTCTAAATAAACTCATTAGTGGGCACTTTAAAATAAAAAACGTTCTTTGAAATCATTGTATATCGCATAGTTAGGTCTCTTTTTAGAGCGTGACGATTTGAATTGAAAACTTGTTTTTAGCTTTGCCCAAAAGCAAAAACAATGAATCAAGGCAAATATATTTTCGCTCAGCTTACAGATTTTTTACCACGTCGAATCTTTGACACTATCGTAACAAGGTACGACGGGAATAAAAAAGTAAGAACATTTACATGTTGGAACCAGATGCTCTGCAT
>CAZYNA010000005.1:0-59899 GCA_964648775.1 uncultured Proteiniphilum sp.
TTTCATATAAATATGATATTATGTGTATTAATATTATATACAATAATAAACAGATATAACTATAAATCTGTTCATTCAGAATTATAATGTATGTATTTAAGCTTATAACAATTTACATATGGAACACATATAATCAACAGCAGGCAATTTACAATTGTGTCAAACAAGCGTATTCTCAAATGTATATCATAGTATGGGTCACATTTGCATGTGCTGATACAATTCTACATTCAAGAGTTTAACAACTACCTCACAGTGTGTTTATTAATCATTAAAACTCACTATATCAGTATTTTATGGATATAAGATAAAGTGTTTATTGTAATAAATGGAGTATTGACCCAGATCATAATAATATATAGTTAAATACCGTCATTTTTGTTTATATAAGAACTTGTATATCAATATATATTGTTTTAATAAAAAAGTTTTAATTTACTCTGGATATAAAGATTTACAATCGTAACTTTAAATTCGGATACATTTGTATTTACCGAAGTATACATTTGTAGTATACAAATATATACCGCAGAGGTTTTCATTTGTATTAATTAATTGTTACATTTGTATCCCATATCTATTGTTACATTTCTATAAAACTGAGCAATATGAAAGATCGAATCAAGTTAATTATGGATAAAGAGAATCTCACACCTGCCAAATTTGCAGATAGGCTAGATATAAACAGAGCTATTATATCTCATATACTAAATGGTCGGAATAATCCTAGTCTTGATGTTGTAACAAAGATTCTAACCGAGATGAATTATATTAACCCGCAGTGGTTAATAACTGGAGTTGGAAATATGTATAAAGAAGGCTTTAGCGATGATTTTATTCCAAAAGAGCCTGATTTATTTACTCAGACTTCAATAAATGCTGCGGGCAGCACATCAGTCGAAGAAAAATCTAAAGAAATAAGCTCAACATCATCTTTAAATGACCATAATGTCGTTGAAGAAGAGCGTTTTAGCCCTGTGAAAAGTGCTGATAAGAAAATCACACAGATAATTATATATTTCAATGATAATACGTTCGAGATATTTAGACGAACTTAGATAATGGTTATTGCTTTGAAATTGAATTATAAAACGTTAAACAATTTAAATCTATTCCATTCTTTACTCATAAAATATATATCTTTAGCCTTTCGGCAATAATACGAATCGATAAAGAACCTCACATGAAAAAAGAAGACACCCAATTAAATTTGTCTGTCCCTAAACCATCATTAAAAATAATAGATGCAATTGTTCTGATTACAGGAATCGTTATTGGTGCAGGTATATTCAGAACTCCATCCGTAGTAGCTGCCAATACACCAAATGAGTTTTGGTTTTTGACTGTTTGGGTTTTAGGAGGCTTTATTTCATTAATTGGTGCTCTATGCTACTCTGAACTAAGCTCAACCTTTCCTAATGCAGGAGGTGATTATCACTTTTTAAAACTAGCTTTCGGTAAAAGATTATCATTTTTATTTGCCTGGTCGCGAATAACAATAACTCAAACCGGATCAATTGCTCTTTTAGCATATATTGCCGGTGACTACCTGACCCAAATTTTACCTTTAGGATCTTTCTCTTCTACAAGTTATTCAATAATAATAGTTTTGGGCTTAACCTTGATAAATATTCTTGGAATACAGTTTGGCACAGGTGTTCAGAAACTCTTAATGTCACTTCAGTTTATAGGTATATTAATTATTTTAATTGCCGGTTTTTTTATTGAACCAACACAACATGCTCAAATAATTCAGGAACCACTACTATCAAATACTTCTCCAACTGCTTCAATCAGTTTGGCATTAATATTTGTATTACTAACCTTTGGTGGCTGGAATGAAGCAGCCTATATCTCTTCAGAGCTTAAAAGAGGAAGTAAGAGTATAGCAATGATATTGATTGTTAGCATACTTATTATAACTTCGATATATCTTCTTATTAACTATGCATTTATGAATGTGTTAGGGGTTGAAGGTATGTCTTCTTCGGATGCAGTTGGAGTAGATATGATGAGAGCAACTTTAGGTGAAAAGGGTGTAGTTTTAATTGGAGTACTTGTAGCTTTATCAGCTCTTACGTCCTTGAATACCACTATTTTTACAGGTGCAAGAACAAATTATGCAATGGGTAATGATTTTAAATCACTTTCTTTCTTAGGTAAATGGAACGGCGATAAATCAGCACCCGTAAACTCATTGATAGTGCAAGGAGTAATATCTGTTGCACTTATACTTTTCGGCGCATTCACTCGAAGCGGTTTTGAATCTATGGTCGATTTTACTGCTCCTGTGTTTTGGTTTTTCTTTCTTTGTACCGGTGTAAGTCTTATCGTTTTACGTAAAAAGAAAGCAGATGTACCGCGTCCTTTTAAAGTGCCTTTATATCCAATAACTCCAATTATATTTATTTTATTTAGTGGTTATATGCTTTACTCTAGCCTTTCGTATACAGGAGTGGGAGCTTTAGTAAGCGTTGCAATATTATTGTTTGGATGGGTATTTTCTTTTATTTTCAAAAAAAGAGTCTCAAAAAGAATCGGAAAATGAAGAACTAATTTAATAAGTTTAGTGTTATTTTATTTAAGTCGATGATAATTAATGATTTTCAAATCATCTGTTTAATTAATATTCGCTCAAAATAATAATATATTATCTAACTATTAAACCAGAAAAAAGTATGAAACAATTAAATTATCTGATTATTTCACTTCTTACAATAGTGACATTTCCAGTATCTGCTCAACAAGTTTTTCTCGATTTAGATGTACCTTATGTGCCAACACCGCAAAGTGTTGTAGAAGGCATGCTTGGTATGGCCGGAGTTAATAAGAATGATGTGGTATATGATTTGGGTTGTGGTGATGGAAGAATTGTTATTACCGCTGCTAAAGATTATGGAGCAACCGGAATAGGCGTTGACTTAAATCCTGAAAGAATTGCAGAAGCAAACAGTAATGCAAAGGAAGCAGGAGTTGAAGATAAGGTTACTTTTTATGAAGGAGACCTCTTTGATTTTGATTTTAGCAAAGCAAGTGTTTTAACTCTTTATCTGCTACCAGATGTAAACTTAAAATTAAAACCAAAGATTTTAAGTGAAATGAAACCCGGTAGTCGCGTTGTATCTCACGCTTTTAGTATGGGCGACTGGGAACCGGATGAACATATGACTATTGATGGAAAGAATGTTTATCTGTGGATTATTCCTGAGAAATAACAGAATCAACAAAGCATTCAAAGGTCAAATTGGTGCTCTTCGTTGCCGGAATAAAAATTATGATGTATTTTTGTAAATCGTAATATTATTCAAGATGAAAGTACTCGATTTTACTGTTCGCTCAAATGAGAGCTTAAATTATCAAAACAATTTGCTGAAAGTTGCCCCGGTCAACAATGAACCTCTTCCTGAGATGTTTCCGGGGCAATTTGTGCAAATTTTAGTTGAAAATTCCCCTGAAGTCTTTTTAAGAAGACCCATTTCAATAAATTTCGCTGACTACAAGAACAACGAAATATGGTTGTTAGTACAGAATGTTGGCGAAGGAACCAAAAAAATATGCGAAATACCTGCAGGTGGGAAAATTAACCTTATGTATCCGTTAGGAACACCATTTACTATCCCTAATAAAAAATCTAATTTACTTTTAATTGGAGGTGGTGTTGGAACAGCTCCACTTCTATTTATGGGTAAAATACTAAAAGATAACGGCTTTACTCCCGATTTCCTTCTGGGTGGTGCTTCCGATGTTAATATCCTTCAAACAGAAGATTTTAGCAAGTATGGGAGAGTATACTGTACAACAGAAGATGGATCATTGGGAGAAAAAGGATTTGTAACACAACACTCAATATTGCAGAAGAAAAGCTATGACTACATATACACTTGTGGTCCGAAGGCAATGATGGTGGCCGTAGCGAGATATGCAAGTGAAAGAAAAATTGAATGTGAAGCATCACTTGAAAATCTGATGGCATGCGGTTTTGGTGCATGTCTATGCTGCATTGAAAAAACAACAAGAGGAAATATTTGCGCCTGTACAGAGGGACCGGTTTTTAATACAAAGGAGCTAACATGGCTAGATTAGAAGTAGAAATAGGAAATTTAAAGCTGAAAAATCCGGTTATGACGGCATCCGGAACTTATGGTTATGGAACTGAGTATAAAGATTTCATCGATTTAGGTCGTCTTGGTGGCATTGTTGTTAAAGGTACGACTCTTGAGCCGCGTCAGGGTAATAACTACCCCAGAATGGCCGAAACGCCATCTGGTATGCTAAATTCAGTGGGGTTGCAAAACAAAGGTGTCGATTATTTTGTGGATCATCTTTATCCGGTTATAAAAGATTACGATACCCATATGATTGTTAATGTTTCGGGTTCTACAATAGAAGATTACGTAGCTTGCACCGAGAAAGTGGCACATTTAGACAAAATTCCTGCAATTGAACTTAATATATCTTGCCCAAATGTAAAGGAGGGAGGTATGTCTTTTGGTGTATCTTGCGAATCTGCAGCAGAAGTAACAAGAGCCGTACGAGATGTTTATCCAAAGACTTTGATTGTAAAACTTTCACCGAATGTTACAAGCATTGCCGATATTGCACGTGCAGTAGAGGACGAAGGCGCTGACTCAGTTTCGCTTGTCAACACATTTTTAGGCATGGCTATAGATGTGGAAAGCAGAAAACCAAAACTTTCAACTGTAACGGGAGGATTGTCCGGACCATGCATCAAACCAATTGCAGTGAGAATGGTCTGGGAAGTATTTAATGCAGTTAAAATCCCTATAATTGGAATGGGTGGTATCTGCAACTGGCAGGATGCAATAGAGTTTATTTTAGCAGGATCTGCTGCCATTCAGGTTGGTACGTATAATTTTATAGATCCTGCAGCAACGATTAAAATTTTAGAAGGCATAGAAAGTTATCTCCACAGGCATAACATTGATTCAGTTACTGAATTAATCGGTCAAATGGGCTAATTGATATCTGCTGATAGATTTAACTTGATTTGTGTATGCAATTTAACCTTATAAATATCAAAATGATATATTATATTGCTGTTTGTTTGACAAAATGAATAACAATAAGTATCTTTGCCTCTTTATAATAAATTTATCTATTAAAGTTAATTCAGAATGCCAAAGCTACATATTCCTGAGGGTTACCGGCCAATACTAAATCTTAAACAGACTGAGCTGGGAATCAAAAGTATAAAAGATTTTTTTCAGGCCAACTTATCTTCAGAATTAAGACTCCGCAGAGTAACTGCACCTTTGTTTGTTGAAAGCGGAACAGGGATTAATGATGATTTAAACGGGGTAGAACGTCCTGTTCGGTTTCCTATAAAGGATATGGGCGACAAAAGTGCAGAAATTGTACATTCATTAGCAAAATGGAAGCGGCTAACTTTAGCTGATTATCAGATAGAAGAAGGGTTTGGAATATACACAGATATGAATGCTATAAGAGCAGATGAAGAGCTGGATAATATACACTCTCTTTATGTTGATCAGTGGGACTGGGAACTTGTTATCGGCGAAAAGGACCGAACGGTTGCTTTCCTAAAGAATATAGTTAGAAGAATATATGCAGCAATGCTTAGAACCGAATATCTTGTATATGAGTTGTTTCCTGTAATAAAACCTCAACTGCCGAGTGAGATAACATTTATTCATTCAGAAGAACTTTTACAGAAATATCCTAATTTGGACGAAAAAGATCGTGAAGATGCTATTACCAAAGAGTTTGGAGCAGTATTTGTGATAGGCATAGGTGCTCCCTTATCAAACGGGAAGCCACATGATGGCAGAGCAGCAGATTACGACGACTGGAGCACTCCAAATGATGAAGGTTATGTTGGACTAAACGGAGATCTTCTTTTGTGGAATCCTGTGCTTAAAAAGGCCGTAGAAATGTCATCAATGGGTATACGTGTTAATGCAGAAGCTCTTGAAAGACAACTGACAGCATTAAATCAGAAAGAAAACCTCTCACTTTATTTTCATAAAAGGCTTATGAATAATGAGCTTCCGCTTTGTATAGGAGGAGGAATCGGACAGTCGCGTCTTTGCATGTTCTACCTTCGCAAAGCTCATATAGGAGAGATACAGTCGAGTATATGGCCAAAGGAAATGAAAGAAGAAGCACTAAATAAAGGAGTAATTCTGATTTAATTTCATATCAAAATGGATGTCAAAATTGAAAATAGCTGGAAATCACAACTTAACACAGAGTTTAGTAAACCCTATTTCAAACAGCTAACAGACTTTGTGCGTGATGAATATATAACAAAAACTATATATCCACCAGCCAAGCTAATTTTCAATGCATTCAATTCTTGCCCTTTCGATGAAGTAAAAACAGTAATTGTTGGTCAGGATCCCTATCATCAGCAGGGTCAGGCACATGGGTTGTGTTTCTCTGTAAATGATGGAATTAAAATTCCCCCTTCACTTATCAATATATATAAAGAGATCAGTGATGATCTTGGTAAACCAATTCCTGTTTCCGGTAATTTGGAACGTTGGGCTAAACAAGGTGTTTTACTTTTGAATGCCACACTTACCGTGCGTGCAAACTATGCAGGGTCGCACCAGGGGAAAGGCTGGGAAGAGTTTACAGATACAGTCATAAAAAAATTATCAGACAACCGTAACAATCTGGTTTTTATACTATGGGGGTCATATGCACAGCGAAAGGGAGAGTCGATAGATACCAGTCGCCATCTTGTTCTAAAATCACCACATCCCTCACCACTATCTGCTCATAGAGGTTTCTTTGGAAATAAACATTTCAGTAAAGCAAACGAATACCTTATATCAAAAGGAAAAAACCCTATAGATTGGTAAACTCCAAATCTACAGGGTTCTAAATTATTTAGTATTTATTTAATTAGCCTACACTACCTTCAAGTGATATTTGTAATAATTTTTGAGCTTCAACAGCAAATTCCATTGGAAGTTTATTTACTACCTCTTTTACATAGCCATTCACAATTAAGCCGATAGCCTCTTCTTCACCCAAACCTCTCTGGTTGCAATAGAATATCTGATCTTCACTAATTTTTGAAGTTGTTGCCTCATGCTCAAGTACAGCAGAAGGATGCTGAATATCAGTATACGGGAAAGTATGTGCGCCACAATAATCTGTTAGCAATAAGCTATCGCACTGAGAGTGATTTCTTGCATTCTCCGCCTTCTTTGTCACTTTCACCAATCCTCTGTAGCTATTATTACTGCTTCCGGCAGAAATACCTTTCGAAACAATTCTACTTCTTGTATTTTTACCCAGATGAATCATTTTGGTTCCGGTATCAGCCTGTTGATGATTATTTGTAACCGCAACAGAATAGAATTCACCAACAGAATTGTCACCGGCTAAGATACACGAAGGATACTTCCATGTTATTGCAGAGCCTGTCTCCACCTGAGTCCATGAAATCTTAGAACCCTTTCCTTTACAGATACCACGCTTTGTTACAAAGTTGAAAACACCTCCAACTCCATTTTTATCTCCAGGATACCAGTTCTGTACTGTTGAATATTTAACCTCAGCGTTGTCAAGTGCAACAATCTCTACCACAGCTGCATGCAGTTGATTCTCGTCACGCATTGGAGCTGTACAGCCTTCAAGATAACTCACATAAGAATCATCATCGGCCACAATAAGAGTACGCTCAAACTGTCCTGTATTAGCTGTATTTATACGGAAATATGTTGAAAGCTCCATCGGGCAACGTACACCTTTTGGGATATACACAAACGATCCGTCACTAAAAACAGCTGCATTAAGTGCAGCAAAAAAGTTATCCTTATATGGAACAACAGTGCCTAAATATTTCTTCACCAAATCGGGGTGATGTTTTACTGCTTCACTAAATGAACTGAAGATAATCCCTTTTTCAGCAAGAACCTCTTTAAATGTTGTTTTAATTGAAACGCTATCCATAACAGCATCAACGGCAACGCCTGTGAGCATTTTCTGCTCTTCCAGAGGAATTCCCAATTTTTCAAAAGTCTTCAATAGCTCCGGATCAACTTCATCCAAACTGTTTAGTTTCTTCTTTTTAGTTGGGTCAGCATAATATATAATATCCTGATAATCAATTTCCGGAATCTTTAGGTGTGGCCAATCGGGCATTTTCATTGTCAGCCAATGGTTATAAGCCTTAAGTCTGTATTCAAGCAACCATTCGGGTTCCTCTTTTTGCTCAGATATATGTTTGATAACATCCTCATTCAATCCTTTCTCAATCACATAAGTCTCTACATCTGTTGTAAACCCAAACTTATAGTCCTGAGTGGTAATTTCGGATAATATTTGATCTTGATCTACTTCTTGCATAATTATTTAATTTTAATCTATATGATTACCGGGCATTATGAATCACGGTTCATCTTGCCGACTTATTCTAACAACCCTAATAAAGTTTTGTTTATGCAAAGATAAGGCTTTTTCATCAATAATTTATATGAGCGTTAGGTTTTTACAATCATAGTTCTTATATTGAACATTATAGACACATCAAATGTTAAATGTGGACTATTCAAAAAAATATATAAATATGAAGAAAACTATTCTATTTTTGTTTGCTGCACTTTTTATAGCAGCCGGTGTAAATGCACAATCAATTTATCAGGTAGACCCAGCTCACGCTTCTGTGAATTTTAAGGTAAAACATATGGGAATAACATTCGTAGCTGGCAAATTTGATAAATTCGACGGTGGAATTATCGGAAGTATCGACAATTTTAATGATGCACGTGTGTTTTTTAATATTGATGTTCCCAGTATTAATACCGGTGTGGGTATGCGTGATGATCACCTTCGCAGTGCCGACTTCTTTGAAGTTGAAAGTTTTCCTTCCATGTCTTTCGAAAGTACAAGCATAGAAAAGCTGGATGACAAAAACTACAAATTAAATGGCAAACTTCAGATAAAAGATGTAACCAAAGATGTAACTTTTGAAGTTAAATACGGTGGTTTGGTTAAAGGTCAAGATGGTAGCGAAACTGTTGGATTTATTGCTACTAATTCTATTAACCGATTGGATTACAACGTGGCAGGTGATCCCGAAGGCTCTTCAATAGGAACTAATGTTGATATAACTTTATATCTTGAGTTTAAGAAGTCGGAATAATTTATTCCGACTCACTTTCAGATAAAAAGTTCTTTGAGATTATACCATCAGGAATTATAATATCTTTTAGTTCTGAGTATGGTATTGAAACTTCAATCACACCCATAAAATAGGGAGCAATTTCATACTGATTGTATGAGTAATTGATCCCTATTTCATTTAACCAAAAATTATTGTTGGGAACAATATCTTCAATCGTGAAAAAGCCTCTCATTAATAATGAATCTGCAACCTCCACATCATAATCCTTCATCAAATTATTTACTATTTTTTCTGTCAGCGGATTATAATAACCGGGAATAAACAGATCTTCTTCAGTAATAGTAACTAACTCATTTAAATCCACATTAGTGTTTACTACACCAAACGAGCCATGAGCACCACCTTCATAAATGCTATTTTCAACAGCATAACTCAATATAGACTGGTTCTGAAATAGAATTTTATTATTAACACTCATGTAATACCAATACCACATTGGCATATTACCTTCACCAAGTCGGGCTTTATCTTCATAATACATATTCGAGAACTCTTTGTATCGCTCAGTATACCTGCTTAAGTACAGATCCACAGCATCTTGCGGAGACATTGAGTCATATTCAGTATCACTAAAAAAAGTACCCTTAAAAATTTGCTGCAATCTCGATAGACTCTCTGAATCTTTGAATTTCACAGGATAAGTAAACGACACACTAACATCAGCATAAGGAAGCGTAGTATCATTTACTTCAAGCATCGGAATGTGTTCTTTAACAACTATACTGTCAAATACAATTTCACCACTTCTACCGGCAGCTCTTCTGTTTTCGCACGAAAAAAACAAAACAGAAGCCATAAACACCACAAATAGGGTTGAAATAACAGAATTGAATTTCATAATACTACAAATAATTTAGCTTTAATATTTTATTGAATAATTTGTTTCACAGCACCCAACTCAGGATAGAATTGAATTCTAACAGATTGATCCTTATTGTCAAACATCCTTCTCGCAAGCACATCCTGAGTTCCGTATTGCACAACATCAACTTCAAAGTTTTTAACCACTCTGTTTTTAAATTCAATAGATAAGTCTGCTTTACCCGGAATGTTGTAAACAATACCCTCACTAAGCTTGCTTTCAAGTCGCTTTAAATCCCTCTCAGAAAGCTGCGTTTCCACTTTTGGGGTTCTGTTTATCAGCGACAAATACACAGGTTCACCGGCAAGATTATCAGCATCCATTGGTCCCAGTTTCTCAGAAAAACGAGCAACAACACGTTTGTCGATATTAGTCTCTTCAGGAATAATAGTATAAGTTTCAGTAAAATACTCATTCTGCACACTTCCCGAAAACATCTCGGTAAGTGCCTTTTCCTGTCGGTCTATCTCACCCATTACCACATTATAAGCATTTCCATCAGGAGGCATACTTTCAGCTTCTCCCGAAAGAATATCACTTCTGTTGCGTCGTAGATCGAAAATCTGTCTTGCTACCAACTCAGCCTGCCTGGCTGTTGACCCCGCCATAAGAGTTTCCTGAGAAAAATATCTTCGTGGATTATCAGCCGGAGCTTCTCCCTCAGGTATATCAATATTGTTTTGCTCAACCGGCTCAGGATCAGAATTAATACTCACAATTAATCCATCTTCCCTTAAATAAACAAAGGGCTCAACAGACCTGGAGCGGAATTCTACCATAAATGAGTTGTTTTTATCAGCAATCCCTTTGTTTTCAACAAAAATATCTTCAAGAGTATAAACAACTTTATCTTCGGTAACAGGGTTATTTACGCCCAAATATCTTTGAGCATATGGATAAAAATCACCCCTTTTATAAGTCGACTTCTTAACAAGAAAAGTTATTTCGAAAGATGTTTTTGGCAGCGAATATACAACACCATAGTCGTTTGCCTTAATAGCATTAACTCTCACAGTCTTTTGTGCTGTTGCACATGAAGCCGTTATCAGTAGAACACTCAATATTAAAAGTTTTATTCTCATAATTTTTAGTTTAAATGGCTAATGAGCCGACTGGAATTGTTCAAGAAAGCGAACATCATTCTCAGAAAACATCCTTAGATCCTTCACCTGATATTTAAGGTTTGTAATGCGTTCAATTCCCATTCCCAGGGCATAACCTGAATACACTTTACTATCTATACCACAGTTTTCCAGCACATTGGGATCAACTACACCACAGCCTAAAATCTCCACCCAACCTGTATGTTTGCAAAACGGACAACCTTTTCCACCACAAATATTACAGGATATATCCATCTCCGCACTAGGTTCCGTAAATGGAAAATATGATGGACGCAAGCGAATTTTTGTCTCTTCGCCAAACATCTCCTTGGCAAAATAAAGCAAAGCCTGTTTCAGGTCGGCAAACGAAACATCCTTATCTATGTATAGCGCCTCAACCTGATGAAAGAAGCAATGAGCACGATAAGAGATGGCTTCATTTCTGTACACCCGTCCCGGACAAATTATACGAATTGGCGGTTCACTCTTCTCCATAACACGGGTCTGCACCGATGAAGTATGTGTGCGTAATACTATTGATGGATCATTTTGTATAAAAAAAGTATCCTGCATATCACGAGCCGGATGATCGTCAGCAAAATTTAAAGACGAAAAAACATGCCAGTCATCCTCAATCTCCGGTCCTTCGGCAATTGTGAATCCCAATCTCTTAAATATATCATTAATTTCCTCTTTTACAATAGAAATGGGGTGTCTTGTACCAAGTCTAACAGGATATGGAGTTCTTGTAAGGTCAATATCAGTATTTAGAGTATTCTCGCCCGAGAATTGCTCTTTTAACACATTTATTTTCTCTGTTGTTCTTTGTTTCAATTGGTTAACTCTCTGTCCAACCTCTCTTTTCTGTTCCGCAGGCACATTTCGGAAATCATCCATTAGAACAGAAATTATTCCTTTTTTACTTAAATATTTTATTCGTAGTGCGTCCAACTCTTCGGTATTGGAAGCCGTTAGTTGCTCAATCTCTTTTAGCAGAGCGTCAATCTTTTCTATCATTATGCTGTTGAATCATTTAAAATCAATATACACGCAAAATTACACTTTTTATTATAATTTTCCTCTGTTTTAAGCTTAAAGATTTTGATACCAATAATTATTGGTATTTTTATCGTACATTTGTTTGCTATAGATGTTTTAGAAAGATGCTTGACAAAGTTCGCAGTTATATTGAAAAAGAAAATCTGTTTGCAGACAACTCAAAAATAGTTGTAGGTTTAAGCGGTGGGATGGATTCCATGGTACTGCTTACTCTTCTGATAGAGTTAGACTACAGCTGTATAGCTGCCCATTGCAATTTCCATTTACGCGGTGATGAGTCTGACAGAGATGCAGCATTTGTTAAGAGTTGGTGTAAAACAAACAATATCACCTTAGTCTCAACCAGTTTCCATACAGTAGAGTATGCAGCACAAAATAAAATATCAATAGAAATGGCTGCCCGAGATTTGAGGTACGGCTGGTTTGAAGAGGTTAGAAATGAGTATAATGCTGATTATATTGCTGTTGCGCATCATAAAGATGATTCAATTGAAACCGTTTTGATGAATCTGATCCGGGGAACCGGAATAAAAGGTTTAACAGGAATTCCACCTAAAAATGGGTTCGTCTCCAGACCATTACTTACTGTTTTACGATCAGAAATAGAGGATTACGTTACAAAAAATGAAATTCCGTATGTTACTGACAGTACTAATAAAGAGGATATATACGTACGCAACTTATTGAGATTAAGGGTGCTGCCAATCATTGAAGAAATAAACCCCTCGGTAAGGGAGTCTATTTACCGAACTTCTCAAAATCTGCTGGAAGTAGAAAAAATATACAATAATTCAATCATTGAATCTATTAAAGCTATTTATAAAGAAAATGCTATAGATATTAATAAGCTAAAGAAACAGGTTTCACCCAAGTCGGTACTTTTCGAAATCCTCTCTCCGCTTGGCTTAACACCTTCAACTATAGAAGATATTTTTGAATCTATGAATAGCGAGTCGGGCAAAGTGTTCTATTCAGATCATTACAGAGTAATAAAGGACAGAGAAACATTTATAATTGATAAGTTGCCGCACAATCATAAAATATCTGAATCCTATTCAATAAGTAGTGATTTTAATGAGGTTACAGATCCTATTAATCTCAAAATATCAAAAGTCAGTCATTCGGTTGAAATTCAAAAAAACAGAAACTTTTTATATGCTGATGCTGATAAACTCTTGTTTCCATTAACATTGCGCAAATGGAAAAAGGGTGACTGGTTTATCCCATTTGGTATGACAAGCAAGAAGAAGCTGAGTGATTTTTTTACAGACAAAAAATATAGCATTAAAGATAAGGAGGAAGCATGGATTCTTACTTCAGGCAATGATATAGTATGGGTTGTGGGTGAACGTCCCGACAATCGATTTAAGATTACAAACCATACCAAAAACATTATTATTGTTGAATTTGTTGAAAAAGGAAGATAAACCATGCAACGTTTTCAATATTTTTGCATCTTACAAATAAATAACGTACTTTATAAAAGAATAAATTAAAACAAACAAATAATAATATACAGCTATGAAAAGTAACAATATTAAGGATATCATGATTTTAGGAGCAGTCGCCGGATTCGCCTATTATGTTACTTGCTACTATCGCAAGAAAAAACAAAAAGAGAGAGAACTACGCGAAACACTGCATTTCCAACTCTTTTAATCAAAATAAAAAAGTTATATCATATTTATGGCATTGAGTTTCTGCAATGAAGGGTTTTTTTGTACCTTTGCGGAAATCCAAATTATTAACAGTTATTCCTAAATCTCAGTAAGATAACAAGATGATATACTGATGTTTAAGGAGTTGCAAATATTACTATGCTCACACTTAAAGCAATAAACGAAAATCCGGCAGAGATTATAAATCGATTAGCGAAGAAAAACTTCAACGCAAGCGAGATAATAGGTCAGGTAGTAGAACTTGACGGAGTTAGAAGGAGCACTCAAACTTCTTTAGACTCAGTACTTTCTGAAGTAAACTCAATATCTAAAACTATTGGCATACTAATTAAAGAGGGTAAGAAAGAGGAGTCTGCTGCAGTAAGAGAAAAGGTGACAGCTCTTAAAGAAGAGTCAAAGCTTCTTGAAGCCACTTTAAAGGACTCTGCAGGCAAGATTGAAGAGCTTTTAGTAACAATACCCAATTTACCGCATGAATCTGTTCCAGCAGGAAAAGGAGCGGATGATAATGTAGTTGAACGAAGTGGTGGTGAAATGCCTCAATTGCCTGAAGATGCACTTCCACACTGGGATTTAGCAAAGAAATATAATCTGATTGATTTCGAGCTTGGAGTAAAAATTACCGGAGCAGGTTTCCCCGTTTATAAGGGAAGGGGGGCACGACTGCAAAGAGCATTAATAAACTTTTTCTTAGATAGTGCCCGAGATGCCGGTTTTGAGGAAGTTCAACCACCATATGTTGTTAACAGTGACTCGGGGTTTGGAACCGGACAGTTGCCGGATAAAGAGGGTCAAATGTATCATATTCAGCTTGACGACCTATATCTGATTCCTACATCTGAGGTTCCGATAACCAATATATATAGGGATGTAATATTAGAAGATAATGATTTCCCAATTAAAAACACTGCATATTCAGCCTGTTTCCGTCGTGAAGCCGGATCTTACGGAAAGGATGTTCGTGGCTTAAACCGCTTACATCAGTTCGACAAAGTGGAAATTGTGTGTATTGAAAAGCCGGAGAACTCTTATGAGCGACTTGATTACATGGTTAACTATGTGCAAGCACTGGTTGAAAAATTAGAACTGCCCTGGAGAATATTAAGGCTCTGTGGTGGTGATATGAGTTTTACTTCGGCGCTTACTTTCGACTTTGAAGTGTTTTCTGCTGCGCAACAAAGATGGCTTGAGGTTAGCTCTGTTTCTAATTTTGAGAGTTATCAGGCAAACCGACTTAAATGTCGTTATCGCGATGAAAACCGCAAAACTCAACTTTGTCATACATTAAACGGTAGTGCGCTTGCTTTGCCTCGCATTGTAGCTGCACTGCTCGAAA
This sequence comes from uncultured Proteiniphilum sp., assembly GCA_964648775.1. GTDB lineage: Bacteria > Bacteroidota > Bacteroidia > Bacteroidales > Dysgonomonadaceae > Proteiniphilum. Next base: position 15,221 of record CAZYNA010000005.1, read on the forward strand.
ATAACCAAACCTCAGAGGGAATCAGAATCCCAAAAGTGTTGGTCCCTTATTGCGGTTTCGAAATAATAGATTAAAAGGAGCTGTTTTATTTAAATACAAAAAACAAAATGTGTTTGCATGAGTTTCTTATTAGAACCAAAACTGCAAACACATTTTTTATGTTGTATTTTAGCTGAATGAGTTTTCCTTAAAACGGAATATCGTCTAATCCTTCATTTATACCCTCAAACGGATTCTCGGGTGGTGGAACTTCTTCATCCTGCGGTGCCTGAGATCCCTGCTGAGCTTCTATTCTCCATGCTTTCACATCTGTGTACCATCTGCCGTTGAACTCTCTGCTTTCCACATCAAAATCTATAGTATACATATTTCCGGTGTTAAGCTGAACATGTTCAAACTTGTTTCCCCACAACGATACACATATCTTTTTTGGGTACTGATCTTGTGTTTCTACAATAATATCCTGTTTTTTCCACTCTCCATTTCTTCCCGTTCCCGATTGAAGCGGAAGTATCTGAATTAATTTTGCTGTTAGTTGCATGATTTTTTTTATTTGTTGTTCCCGAAGATTAAGATGGAACTGTTTTAAACTGCGAAAGTAGTACGAAAAAGGGTAAAAGCCAAATATAATAAATAGCGATTTTTAAAAAGTTCATGTCTGTACTAAGTCCCTACCAAGACTATACCAAGTCTGGTATCTCCTCAACAAATCATCAGGAAATACCAGACTTGGTATAGAGATGGTATAGCAATGGTATAGCAATGGCATGAAGTCTAGTTTATCATTGATACAATACAAAGAGCGAAAAAACAAGCGAATATATTTTTTTAGTTTGATATATTGTTCTATCTTTGCCCTCCGAAATTGCCAATTATAAAAAAGAAGGTATAATGAAAAAAGAGATTCATCCAAATAATTATCGTCCAGTAGTTTTTAAGGATATGTCTAATGATGAAATTTTTATTTCACGTTCAACTGCAAATGCAAGAGAGACAATAGAAATAGATGGTGTTACTTATCCACTGATAAAGCTTGAGATTACAAGCTCTTCACACCCATTCTACACAGGAAAACAAAAACTGGTTGATACTGCCGGACGCGTTGATAAGTTTATGAGTCGTTACGGAAATCGTAATAAAAAGAAATAATTCAATAAACTACAAAGAGATTATAGCGGTGGCCAATATGGTCACCGTTATTTGTTTTATTAAGTATTAAAGTATGAACTTAAAACATTTTTGACTATTTTTGTGACCCTTACACTGCAAATAAAGAGGCACAATGAAAAAGAAGCATACAATACTTTCAATTTTAATTCTCCTCCTGTTTTGCCAATCGGCTTTTGCTCAGGTGCAGCTACACGATAGTGCAAAAGTGAGCCTCCTTACTGCATCTCCGTGGCACGGTCAAGTTTATGCACTATTTGGTCACACTGCCATTCGTGTGTATGACGATTCAGTTGGGGTGGATGCGGTTTTTAACTATGGGTACTTTGATGATACGCAGCCAAATTTTTATTATAATTTTATCAGGGGTAAAACAGATTATGTTTTGGGGGTAACCACATTTAATGATTTCCTTTATGAGTATCGATATAAAGGACAGGAGGTGGTTGAACAAACGTTGAATCTAAGTACTTCTGAGAAGCAGCAGCTGTATGAAGCGCTTTATATCAACGCTTTGCCTGAGAACATGCGCTACAGGTACGATTTTTTATTTGATAATTGTGCTACGCGTCCTAGAGATATGATTGAAAACTATACTGAAGGTACTATAGTTTATCCTGAAACAGAGGAAGTACAGACTTTTAGGGATTTAATTCACGGGTGTGTTCATTATTACCCATGGACTGAATTTGGTATTGATTTAATTATTGGTAGTGATGCCGACAGACCAATAGATGTAAGAGAAAAAATGTATATTCCGGCTTATCTGATGAACTCATTTGAGGGTGCTGTTGTTGATAGAAACGACAGTTTGCAGAATAATCTGGTGTTGAATAGTGAGATTGTAGTATATCTTAATAATGAGAGGAATAGCCCTGGCGAAGCATCTGTACTTACACCTATAATTGTATCATTCGCACTACTTATTATTACAATTCTGATTTCTATACTGCAGTTTATGACTCTCAACAAAAGCAGAGTGCCGGTTATTTATGATACTATACTTTTTGGCTTGACAGGAATTGGAGGTCTTATAATTATGGTGCTGATGTTCTTTTCTGAGCATCCTGCAACCAACCCCAACTGGAATTTTGCCTGGATGAATATATTTGCTCTTGTTGCTGCAATTTTATTTTGGGTGAATTCGGCAAAGAATATCGTTTATTTCTACCATTTCATTAACTTTGCAGTTTTAACGCTATATATATTATTATGGTGGTTAATACCACAACAAATGCCTGTCGCTACAATTCCTTTTGCTTTGAATTTATGGACCAGATCGGGTTCAAACGTGTTAATTCTTAGAAAGAAAAGAATTAAGAACAGTCGCTTTACTTCTAGTAGAGACCTGAAAGCGGGGTGGGGACAATAAAACTTATTAAATGAACCGAGTAATTTCTTCTATTGTTGCTTTTATTACTATAACAGCACTGTGCGCACAAGGCCATACGGGCGAAGTACCTAAGTTGGTGGTAGGTATAACCATTGATCAGCTGAGGGGCGACTATCTGGAAATGTTTAAAAGTAATTTTGGCAATAAGGGCTTTAACAGGCTTCTGAACAATGGATTAGTTTATAGCAATGTTTATTACGATTTTCCAAACCTTGATAAGGCATCAACCATTACCACAGTATATACCGGAGCTAATCCATCGTATCATGGCATAACTGCTGAGAATAGATATTTACTAAACGAGAACAGGGAAATTCCATCATTTACCGATAATAATTATCTTGGAAATTTTACTAATGAGAGGGTTTCTCCACTTCCAATAAAAGTATCAACAATTGCCGACGAGTTGAAAATAGCATCAGGCGGACAGTCTGATATTTTTGCATTTGCGCCAAATGCTTCTCAAGCAATGGCTTCGGGAGGTCACGCAGCCAGTGGCGCTTATTGGATTGAGGAGGAGAATGCCAAATGGGCTACCTCTACTTTCTACAAAACAAAACAACCTGTTATTGACCAGCATAACAGAAGCCAGCAGTCTTTAACATACACAATTCACAGCACATCGTGGCGTCCTGCTATTGATGTTGAGAGATATAACGCCTTTCCTTATACAAAGAACAGGTATAATTTTCAACACTTTTTTACCAACAATAAAAAAGATCATGTAAAAAGATTTAAGGAGTCGCCTTTTGTAAATAAAGAGGTTAATGACATGGCAATTAAAGTGCTTGAGGCAAGCTCGTTAGGTACTCGAATGAATCCGGATTTTCTTGCAGTTACCTTTTATGCAGGCAACTTCTCTGAGGCGCTTGATAAGAACTACTCGGTTGAGATTCAGGATACCTACTATAGACTGGATCAGGAGCTGGGTAGATTGCTTGATGCCATTGACAAAGCGGTTGGATTAAACAATGCACTTATTTTTGTTGCTCCAACCGGCTATTATGAAGAGCAGGAAATTATACCCGAAGGGATGGTTACGTCTGGCGGTACTTTTTATCCCGACAGAAGTCAGGCTCTTTTAAATATGTACCTCATGGCTGTTTATGGCAGGGAGCAGTGGATAAAGAAGTACTATAACAACCAGATTTTCTTTGACAGGAAACTAATTGAGGATAAGAATATCAGTTTAAAGGAGTTTCAGGAAAAGGCTGCGGAATTTTTGGTTCAATCTGCCGGAATTCAGGATGTAATAACTTCTGATCAGATGCTTCATGGGGCATATAATCATACTGTTCAGTATTTTAGAAATGGTTACTATAAAGAAGTTTCGGGAGATCTGTTTCTTGAATTGCAACCAGGTTGGCAAGTTGTTGATCAAGGTTCAGATAATCATGACAGAGTAAGAAATAATGCTGTTATTGCACCGGTTATATTTTTTGGAAAGGATATTAAACCTGAAATAATAAACCGTACAATTGAAGCTACTGAAATAGCTCCAAGCGTTTCGTATCGTTTAAGAATAAGAGCTCCTAATGCCGCAAAAGGAGAAATTTTAAAAGAGCTGTTTTAAAATGAAGCGGTCTTTTTTAAAGGGGTGTTAATCGATATGCGTGATTTGCGCAACAGAAATAATTATAACAAACAGAAGATCAACATATAACTATGGGATTCAATAATATTATATCAAAACTATTTGGTAATAAAGCACAACGAGACCTAAATGCGGTTAATCCGATTGTGAAAAAGATCAAAGATGCGTATCCTGAGATAGAGAAGCTTACAAATGACGAACTTAGAAATAAAACCAAAGAGCTTGAGGTTTACATTCAAGAGCAGGTTAAGGATGAAAAGGAGCAAATTGCTAAGCTTAAAGAGGGTATGGAGCAGATTGAGCTGTCTGAACGTGAGGCTATTTGGACTCAGGTGGATAAGCTAGAAAAAGATATTACTGAGAAATATGAAAAAACATTGAATGATGTTTTGCCGGTAGCTTTTTCAATAATGAAAGACACGGCACGACGATTTACTCAAAATAAAGAGGTGATTGTAACAGCTACTCAATTTGATAGAGATCTGGCTGCCAATCATGATTTTGTTACAATTGAAGGTGATAAGGCAGTTTACAGAAATCAATGGATTGCAGGTGGCAATGAAATCACCTGGGAGATGATTCATTATGATGTTCAACTCTTTGGTGGGGTTGTTTTACATCAGGGCAAGATTGCGGAGATGGCAACGGGTGAGGGTAAAACGCTGGTTGCTACATTACCTGTGTTTCTGAATGCTCTAACGCATGAAGGAGTGCATGTGGTAACGGTTAACGATTATCTGGCAAAACGTGACTCTGAGTGGATGGGACCAATGTATATGTTTCATGGTTTGTCTGTTGATTGTATCGATAAGCATGAGCCAAACTCTGATTCCCGAAGAAAAGCATATGAAGCCGACGTGACTTTCGGAACAAACAATGAGTTTGGATTCGACTATCTACGTGATAATATGGCTGTTTCTCCAAAAGACCTGGTTCAACGAAAGCATAATTATGCAATTGTGGATGAGGTTGACTCTGTATTAATTGATGATGCCCGTACGCCTCTAATTATATCGGGACCGGTTCCTAAAGGTGACGATCAGCTGTTCGATCAGTTCAGACCAAGAGTTGAGATTATTGTTAAGGCTCAGAGAGATTTGACAACAAGGTTGCTTGCTGAAGCTAAATTGAAAATGGCTTCCAACGATCCTAAAGAGCAGGAAGAGGGGGCTTTGCTGTTATATCGTTCATATAAAGGTATGCCGAAGTATAAACCGCTTATAAAATACTTGAGTGAACAGGGGGTAAGAACGGCAATGCTAAAGACAGAAGCATTTTATATGCAGGAGCAAAGCAAAAATATGCCTGTTGTTACAGACCCGCTTTATTTTGTTATTGATGAGAAGCAACATAGTATTGATCTGACGGATAAGGGGATTGACCTGCTGACGGGCAAGTCGGACGACCCGCAGTTCTTTATTCTTCCTGATATAGCATCTCAGTTATCAGAGTTAGAGAATTCTGAAGTGAGCGATGAGGAAAAAGCTGGACGAAAGGATGAACTTCTACAGAATTATGCAATAAAATCTGAGCGTGTACACACTATAAATCAACTTCTTAAGGCTTATGCATTATTTGAAAAAGATGATGAATATGTGGTTATAGATAATAAAGTTAAGATTGTGGACGAGCAAACCGGTCGCGTTATGGAAGGCCGTCGCTATTCAGATGGTTTGCACCAGGCAATTGAGGCTAAGGAAAGGGTGAAGGTTGAGGCAGCAACGCAGACTTTTGCTACAATTACGTTGCAGAACTTCTTCAGGATGTATGATAAGCTGGCGGGTATGACCGGTACGGCGGAGACTGAAGCTGGTGAGTTTTGGGATATCTATAAACTGGATGTGGTGGTTATTCCTACTAACCGTCCGATTGTTCGTGACGACCAGAACGATAGAATTTATAAGACTAAGCGAGAGAAATATAATGCTGTAATTGAAGAGGTTGAAGGGCTTATTTCTGAAGGCCGACCGGTGCTTGTGGGTACAACCTCAGTTGAGATTTCGGAGTTGTTAAGCCGAATGCTTACTCTCAGAAAAATTAAACACAATGTACTGAATGCCAAGCTTCACCAAAGGGAAGCTGAGATTGTTGCCAATGCCGGACAAAGTGGAATAGTAACTATTGCTACGAATATGGCCGGACGTGGTACGGATATTAAACTGACTGCTGATGTTAAAAAAGCAGGGGGGCTTGCCATTATTGGTACGGAGCGACATGAATCGCGACGTGTGGACAGACAGCTTCGTGGTCGTGCCGGTAGACAGGGAGACCCGGGTTCTTCTGTTTTCTTTGTTTCTCTTGAAGATGACCTGATGCGCCTGTTTGCTACAGAGAAGATTGCAGGACTGATGGACAGAATGGGATTCCAGGAGGGTGATGTTTTGGAGCATAGTATGCTAAGTAAATCGGTTGAGCGTGCTCAAAAGAAAGTGGAGGAGAATAACTTTGGTATTCGTAAGCGACTTCTTGAGTATGACGATGTTATGAATTCTCAGCGTGAGGTTATTTATAAACGCAGACGTCATGCTCTGATTGGTGAGCGAATTGATAATGATGTGGCTAATATGATCTCTGATACCTCAAAGAACATTGTTGAAATGAATGAGGATGATTATGATAACATGAAGCTCGACCTGCTTAGAGTTATGGCACTCGACATTCCGTTTGTTGAAGAGGATATCAAGAAACTACGCACTAATGAGATGATTGATGCTGTAACTGATAAGGCATTTGAAACATTTAAACGTAAAACCGAAAGACTTGCAGAGATTGCTCAGCCTGTAATTAAACAGGTGTATGAGAATCAGGGTGCTATGTACGAGAATATCCTTATCCCAATTACAGACGGAAAGAGAGTATATAATATTTCGTGCAATCTGAAAGAGGCTTACGAAACCGGTTCTAAGGCTTTGGTAAGAGCATTCGAGAAATCGATACTTCTTCATACAATTGATGAAGACTGGAAGGAGCATCTTCGTGAAATGGATGAGCTGAGACACTCGGTTCAAACAGCAAGTTATGAGCAGAAAGATCCATTGTTAATTTATAAATTGGAATCGTTTAATCTCTTTGGAGCTATGGTAAATAACATTAACTCCAAAGCTGTTTCAATTTTGATGCGTGGACAAATTCCTGTGCAGGATGCAGGAGCAGTTAGGAAGGCTGCACCTGAGCAAAAGACCGACTACAGTAAATACAAAACCGAGAAGGAGGAGTCGAGAGCTATGAATGCCGGAGCAGGTGGCGAGAATGGAGGTGCTCCACAGCAACAGAAGCAGAAACTAGAGCCTATACGTGTAGAAAAGAAGGTAGGCAGAAATGATCCTTGTCCTTGTGGAAGCGGTAAAAAATATAAAAATTGCCATGGGCAATAGCTATTTAAAATATCAATAAAAAAAACTTTAAACAGGTGCTAAAATAGCGCCTGTTTTTTTGTTAAATAGGAAGAAAAGCAGTATCTTAGTATATTAATTTAACAAAAAACGGGGTGTATTTATATCCCTGATTTTAAATGGTTTACATTTATCATTTAGAGATAAATTTCAATTTTAAATATGATTGAACAAGAAGATAGAATCATCAAGATTAATATCGAAGATGAAATGAAATCATCCTACATCGATTATTCGATGTCAGTGATTGTATCAAGAGCACTTCCGGATGTGCGGGATGGGTTTAAACCTGTTCATAGACGAATACTTTATGGTATGTCTGAGTTAGGAAATACACCAGATAAACCTCATAAGAAATCGGCGAGAATTGTAGGTGAGGTGCTGGGTAAGTATCACCCACACGGTGATTCATCCGTTTATAATGCTATGGTGCGTTTAGCTCAGGATTGGAGTATGCGATATACATTGGTAGACGGACAGGGTAACATGGGCAGCGTTGACGGAGACAGTCCGGCAGCTATGCGTTATACTGAGGCCAGATTAAACCGGCTGGCAGAGGAAATGCTTAGGGATATTGATAAAGATACTGTAGATTTTCAGCTTAACTTTGATGATACTCTTCGCGAACCTACTGTTTTGCCTTCCAGAATTCCCAATCTTCTTGTAAACGGTTCTTCGGGTATTGCAGTGGGTATGGCCACAAATATGGCTCCTCATAACCTTACAGAGTGTATAAATGGAATTATTGCCTATATTGAAGATAGAGAGATTGATACTAAAGGCTTAATGCAGTATATTAAGGCTCCCGACTTCCCAACCGGTGCATTTATTTATGGCTACAAGGGTGTGGAAGATGCCTTTGAAACGGGCAGGGGGCGTATTGTAATGCGTGGTAAGGCTGAGATTGAATCAGGCAAGACTAATGATAAAATAATTATAAGTGAAATTCCTTATCTGGTAAATAAAGCAGATCTTATTAAACATATTGCAAATCTTGTTAATGAGAAAAAGATTGAGGGTATTTCTAATGTTAATGATGAATCGGACCGTCAGGGAATGAGGATTGTAGTTGACATTAAACGTGATGGTAATGCCAATGTTGTTCTTAATAAGCTTTATAAATTTACCGCTCTTGAGTCGTCATTTAGTGTGAATAATATTGCACTCGTAAATGGAAGACCAGAAATGCTTACTCTTAAACGAATGATTGAGCTGTTTGTAGATCATCGGCATGATGTTGTTACTCGCAGAACTAAATTTGATTTGCGTAAGGCAGAAGAGAGAGCACACATACTTGAGGGACTGATTATTGCTTCTGATAATATTGATGAAGTAATTGCTATAATTCGTGGTTCTTCAACTCCTCAGCTGGCAATACAGGGATTGATTGACAGATTTAATCTTACTGAAATTCAGGCTCGTGCTATAGTTGAAATGAGGTTAAGACAATTAACCGGACTTGAACAGGATAAACTGCGCGGCGAATATGAAGAGGTTCAGAAACTTATAGCTCATTTAAAAGATATACTTGATAACGAGGATCTTTTGATGGGAGTTATTAAAGATGAGCTTATTGAAATACGTGATAAGTATGGTGATGAGCGTCGCTCTGAGATTATATTCGCATATGAAGAGATGAATCCAGAGGACTTTTACTCTGATGATGAGATGGTTATCACTATATCTCATATGGGGTATATTAAACGTACACCGCTTGAGGATTTCCATACTCAAAACAGAGGTGGAGTAGGGGCAAAAGGTACTGAAACAAGGGAAGAGGACTTTGTTGAATATATATATCCCGCTACTATGCACAACTATATGTTGTTATTTACTCAAAAAGGGAAGTGTTATTGGTTGCATGTTTATGAAATTCCTGAAGGAACCAAAAACTCTAAGGGAAGAGCAATACAAAACTTAATTAATATTGAACCGGATGATGCAGTAACTGCTTTTGTGAGAGTTGATACGCTTTCGGATGAAGAGTATATTAACTCGAACTATCTGCTATTCTGTACTGAACAGGGGATTGTGAAAAAAACTCAGTTGGAAGCATATTCACGTCCTCGTCAGAATGGAGTTAATGCAATTACAATCAGAGAAGATGATCAGGTTATTTCTGTGAGACTAACTGATGGCAAACAGCATGTAATTTTGGCTAACAAAAATGGTAGGGCTATCAGATTTGATGAAAATGATGTTAGACCAATGGGAAGAACTGCTACAGGTGTTAAAGGAATGACTTTAGATGATGACGGAGAGGACAAGGTTATTGGAATGATCTGTATGGAACCGGAATCAGAAGAAACTATTCTTGTTGTCTCTGAACAGGGATATGGAAAAAGGACGCGGCTTAATGATGAAGATGGCGAACCTGTTTACAGAATTACCAAGAGAGGTGGTAAGGGGGTTAAAACATTGAATATAACTGACAAAACAGGAAAACTTATTGCTATCAAGAGCGTTACGGACGACAACGATTTAATGATAATTAACAAATCGGGCATCACTATTCGTATGAAAATTTCCGATATTCGCACTATGGGACGTGCAACACAGGGTGTGCGCCTAATAAATTTGGAAAAAAGGAATGATCAAATAGCTTCTGTTTGTAAAGTTGATTCGGAAGATGAAGTTGTTTCTGATATAGAATTAAACGAAGAGCAAGGACTTGAGGAAGACACTATTTAAACTTTTTCAATTTAATTAGTCGAAGTAAGTAAGATATAATATTAAATAGAATATTACATAATCACATAAAAAAATATGAACGCAATGAGAAAAATCCTATTCCTTACTATGATTGCTGTTTTTTCTGCGGGTAGCATATTCGCACAAAAATCAGCTCTTAGAGATGCCAAAAGATCATTAGGTCGTAATGATCTTAATGAAGCGCGAACATTAATTAATCAGGCCGCACAGCATGAAGAAACTGCCACAGATCCCGAAACATGGAAGGTTATGGGTGATATTGGCAACAAGGCTTTCGATAATGAAAGAACTAAAGCAATGTTAGGGCAGGATACCAATGACAAAGCTATGTATGATGGCCTTTTGGAGTCATACACACCTTACTTAAAATCAGACTCTCTTGGAGAACTTCCGGATGATAGAGGAAGAGTTAGAAATAGAGTAAGGAAAGATATTTCATCCATATTAAAAGCAAATCATCCATTTTATATTAATGGTGGTGTATATTACAATGAACAGGGTGACTATTCTAAAGCTGCTGATTTCTTTGAGATTTATTGGGAAATTCCACAATTGGCTATATTTGAAGGAGATAATTCATTCTTGTTAGATAGTACTTATCAAACAATTAAATATTATGCTATCATTACAGCAATTCAGGCTCAGGAGCATAACAGAGCATTAGCCATGCTTGAAAAGGCAGCAAATGAGACTTTCTACGAAAACAGTGCTTATCAGGAAAGTGATATTTATGAATTAATGGCAAGTGAGTATATTTCTATGGGTGACACAGCTAAATATCTGGAAACTCTATATTTAGGTGCCGAAAAATTTCCTGCAAGTAGTTATTTTATACCAAACCTGGTAAATGAATATATACGTGACGGTGATATGGAGAATGCTCACAAATATTTAGATCAGGCTATAGCAAATAACCCATCGCAAGCATGTGATTTGAATAGTGTAAAAGGTGTTTTGTTAGCAGATAATGGAGACTTTGAGGGTGCTGAGGCAGAATACAATAAAGCGCTGGCACAAGATCCTAACTGTGAACGTGCATTGGAGAATTTGGCAAGAAACTATATAATTCAGGCACAAAACCTAAAAGAAGAAACTACTTTACTAACCAATCGTCAGGAACAAGTTGAAAATGACAAGGTTGTTGTAGAATTCTACCAGAAATCACTTCCTCTTCTTGAAAAATTTAATACAATACTGAACGACAGAGGTGCTTCACAAAGTGAAATTAATGGTTCGCTAATGTTGCTTAGAAATGTTTATTACAATTTAAGTGTAATGGGAGTTGATAAATCTGCTGAACTCGAGAAAATAGAATCAGTATTGGATTTAAACTAATAATTTTATAAAATAATTATTAGGAGCACTTAGAATTTAAAGGAATGACAACTTAAATGTTGTTGTTCCTTTATTTTTTTTAGAATAGTCTATTGTTGATTGTTATAGGGGATGTTCTTATTTTTTAATTAGGGAGTAGATACTTGATTCGAATAGACTAATTAAACATAATAGTTATTATAGGAACACTTCATGTTATTAATATAATACGAATTTACGTACATTTTTTGTACTTTTGTAGGAATTCGATAAATATACATTTTTCTCCCTAATTAATAATTCTGATGACGAAATATAATCGATATAATCAGCGTGGCGTGTCTGCTACAAAAGAAGATGTTCATAATGCAATAAAGAATATCGATAAGGGATTATTTCCTAAAGCTTTTTGCAAAATTGTTCCTGATATTCTTGGTAATGATCCGGACTATTGTAATATTATGCACGCAGATGGTGCCGGTACCAAATCATCGCTGGCTTATATTTATTGGCGCGAAACCGGAGATCTTTCTGTATGGAAAGGAATTGCGCAGGATGCATTAATAATGAACGTAGATGACTTACTGTGCGTTGGCGCTACGGATAATATACTTGTTTCTTCTACAATTGGAAGAAATAAAAACCTGATTCCGGGCGAAGTTATTTCTGCCATTATTAATGGTACTAACGAATTATGTGAGGAGCTTTCTGATTTGGGAGTTAATCTTTTTCCTACAGGTGGTGAAACTGCTGACGTTGGAGATTTAGTACGTACAATAATTGTTGATAGTACGGTTACTTGCCGAATGAAGCGTGATGATGTTATTGATAATGCTAATATTCAAGCTGGTGATGTTATCGTGGGATTATCATCGACTGGTCAGGCAAGTTATGAAAAAGGATATAATGGAGGGATGGGAAGTAACGGATTAACTTCGGCTCGGCATGATGTGTTCTCAAATTATCTTGCTGAGAAATATCCTGAAAGTTTTGACTCTTCAATTCCTGATGATTTGATATATTCTGGTGGTGTAAAGCTGACTGATAAGATTGAAGGTCTGGGTATTAATGCCGGAAAACTGGTGTTGTCCCCTACCCGAACTTACTCTCCCGTTATATCGCAGGTAATCAAAGAGCTAAGAGGTAATATAAATGGAATAATACATTGCTCTGGTGGTGCGCAAACAAAGATATTGCACTTTCTTGGTGATGGACTTAAAGTGGTTAAAAACAACTTGTTCCCTACTCCAATTCTGTTCGAATTAATTCAAAATCAGTCTAATACAGAGTGGAAAGAAATGTATAATGTATTTAATATGGGACACAGAATGGAGATTTATCTCCCGGAAAAATTTGCTCAAACAATTATTGATATTTCAAACTCATATAATATTGATGCACAAATAGTTGGATTTGTGGAAAAATCAGATAAACGTGAGTTAATAATTGAAAGTGAGCATGGTAAGTTTAATTATTTGTAAGAATTATCAATTAGGAAATATATGTCAGATAATACATTGCTTCATAAATTAGATCATCTTGTTACACGATTTCAGGAAATTGGGACGCTTATTACCGACCCTGATGTGATTTCAGATATAGATAGGTACGTAAAGTTAAACAAAGAATATAGCGAACTACAAAAAATTGTTGATGTGAGGAATGAATATAAATCCGCACTCGACAGTATTGCAGAAGCAAAATATATTATTGAGAATGAGTCTGATACTGATTTAAAACAACTTGCGAATGAGGAGTTATCTCTTAATATAGAGAAAATACCTGAACTGGAAGAGAAAATTAAAATTTTACTTATACCCGCTGATCCGGAAGATGCAAAAAATGTTGTAATGGAGATTCGTGCAGGTACAGGTGGTGATGAGGCTTCAATTTTTGCGGGAGATCTTTTTAAAATGTATACCAGATACTGTGAAGACAAAGGATGGAAAACTGAGATTACCAGCTATACAGAAGGTACTGCAGGTGGTTTTAAAGAGATTATTTTTACTGTTAGAGGCGAAGATGTTTATGGTACTCTAAAGTATGAGTCTGGTGTGCATAGGGTACAACGTGTTCCGCAGACTGAAACACAAGGGCGTGTTCATACCTCTGCTGCAACCGTTGCAGTTCTTCCTGAAGCTGAAGAATTTGATATTGAACTAAATCCGGCAGATATAGATTTTCATACTGCCAGATCAAGTGGTGCTGGTGGGCAGCATGTTAATAAGGTAGAAACTAAGGTGCAGCTTACTCATAAGCCAACAGGTATTGTTGTTATTTGTCAGGAAGGACGTTCGCAGTTACAGAACAGGGAAACTGCTATGCAGATGTTACGTACAAAACTCTACGATATGGAGTTGACTAAAAGACAAGGCGATATTGCTTCGAGGAGGAAAACGATGGTATCAACAGGTGATCGCTCAGCTAAAATTCGTACATACAACTATCCACAAGGACGAATTACCGATCATAGGATTAATTATACTATTTATAATCTTTCAGCATATATGGATGGTGATATCCAGGATGTTATAGATAATCTAATGGTGAGCGAGAATGCCGAAAGAATGAAGGAAGCTGAATTATAAATCTTAATAATGAGTTAATCTTTTATATAATGTAAATTGTATTTATTTAAAAAACTTATGACTAAACAACAGCTTTTTGAACAGATAAAAAAGAAAGAGTCGTTTCTTTGTGTGGGACTTGACACTGATATAAAAAAAATACCCGAACATCTTCTTGATGCAGAAGATCCTATCTATGATTTTAATAGAGGGATAATAGATGCTACTGCTTCATTCTGTGTTGCTTATAAACCTAACCTGGCTTTCTACGAAAGTGAAGGTGTAAAAGGCTGGATATCTTTAGAGAAAACAGTAGCTTACATTAAACAAAGGTATCCGGATCTGATGGTAATTGCTGATGCTAAAAGAGGTGACATAGGTAATACAAGTGAAATGTATGCCCGCTCATTTTTTGACGCTATGAAAATGGATGCTGTTACTGTTGCTCCATATATGGGCGAAGATAGCGTTAAACCGTTTTTGCTTTACCCAGAAAAATGGGTAATACTTTTAGCTCTTACAAGCAATAAAGGCTCTCATGATTTTCAATTTATAAAGGATGAAACAGAAGAGAGATTATTTGAAAAGGTACTGCGAACTTCACAAAATTGGGCTACAGAAGAGCAAATGATGTATGTGGTAGGTGCTACACAAGGAAAGTTATTTGAGGATGTGAGAAAAATTGCACCCAATCATTTTCTTTTGGTACCAGGTGTTGGTGCTCAAGGTGGCTCTCTTGAAGAGGTTTGCAAGTATGGAATGAACAAAACTTGCGGTTTACTTGTAAACTCATCGCGAGCGATAATTTATGCTGATAGCAGCGAAAATTATGCATACGCAGCTGGCAATGAAGCAAAAAATCTTCAGATGGAAATGAAATTAATGCTGGAAAAATATCTTTAAAATTTAGATTTATTTAAACTTTTCACCTATTATTTAGTTATATTATAAATATGTCGATTAATATATACTAACATGGATAAAAAGACTATTTCTAAGAACTATATTGATGAGAATAAGATACGTTTAGTTGCCGCACAAGTGGTTATAATAACAATAGTGATATTGATAACCGGTTGGAAATTGCTTGCATTTTTTCTTGTATTGGATTTTGCAATTAGAGCAGGTATCAAACTACCTTCTTTACTGGCAATTATTGCAAAAAGTTTATCAACTGCATTAAAACTAAGTCCTAAACCTATATTTGCACCGCCAAAACGATTTGCAGCATTGATAGGATTAATATTTTCAATAGGTATATTATTTTTTTTATTTAGTAATTTATCAACTGCCATATATATAACAGGAGGTATCCTTGTATTATGTGCCATGCTGGAAGCTGTGTTGAATGTCTGCTTAGGATGTTATTTGTATAATTGGGTTATAGCACCTTTTGTGAATATGAGAAGAGTTTAACTGAGCTCTCTTATTTATGATATTTGAAAATAATGAAACGTAAAATTATTAATGATCCTGTTTTTGGATTTATAAATATATCTAACAAATTTATCTACGATCTGATACAACATCCTTATCTGCAGAGATTAAACCGTATAAGACAGCTTGGATTAGCTCCTTTTGTTTATCCAGGTGCTCAGCATACCAGATTTCATCATTCTATAGGGGCAATGTTTTTAATGGATGAAGCACTTAAGACTCTAAAACTAAAAGGACATGATATTACTGATGATGAGTGGAATGGAGCTTTAGCCGCTATATTATTGCACGACATTGGTCACGGTCCTTTTTCGCATGTACTTGAAAATAGTCTTGTTTCAGATATTCATCACGAAAAGCTATCTCTGCTGATGATGCGAGAGATTAATAATGAGTTAGATGGAAAGCTTGAATTGGCAATTAAAATATTTGAGGATAAATACCCTAAGAAGTTTCTTCATCAGCTTGTTAGCGGTCAGCTAGATGTGGATAGACTGGATTATCTTCGAAGAGATAGTTTTTTTACGGGTGTAAGTGAAGGAAATATTGGATCAGCTCGTATCATTAAAATGCTTGATATTAGGGACGATCGTTTGGTGGTTGAATCGAAGGGTATATATTCTATTGAAAATTTTTTAATGTCTAGACGACTTATGTACTGGCAGGTTTATCTACATAAGACAGCAATGGCTGCTGAAAAGATGCTCATAAATGCTTTGAAACGTGCAAAGGAGCTTACTTTAAATGGAGAAAAATTATTCTCCTCCCCTGCCCTTTTATATTTCCTATCTAGAAATACAAATAATAATGATTTTCAGAATGAAAAAGATGCACTAAATCATTTTGTTAATCTTGATGATAATGACGTATGGTCGGCCTTAAAAGTATGGAGTTCCCATAAGGACACTATATTATCAATTTTAAGTAGTGGCATGATTAACCGCAAGCTATTTAAGATAGAGATAACAGAAGAAAAAGTAGATGATGAAAAACTTATATTTAAATTAAATGACTTTAAAGGTAAATTTAATATCACAGACAAAGAAGCTTTATACCTTATATCATCTGATATAGTTACAACTGACATGTATAATGAAAAAGATGATAGTATAGATATTTTATATAAAGATGGAACTATAAAAGATATATCAAAAGCTTCTGATATGCTGAATATTGAATTGCTCTCTAAAAAGGTTGTTAAACACTATTTTGCCTACCATAGGATATGATAGTTTGGCATACGATATTAAATTTATTATTTATAAATGTATTCTTAAAAATAGATACTAAACAGATTAATCATCTTTTGCAGTTGGCACGAAAAACCAAACAGTAATAGAACCTATAAGCCCCAAAGTAAGGATTAAAATTCTTAGTTTTATAATCTTTATTACAACAAATGAAGATAAAAGAACCATAAGTGTCATAAAAATTATTATTCCTATTTTTCCTTTCTTTGTGACACCTTTGTTTTTATGATAACTCTTAATTCTGGGTCCAAGTATTCTATTGTTTAATAACCAGTTATAAAGTCTTTCCGAACTCTTAGCGAAAAGAAATGCAGCAAGCAAAGCAAATGGTGTAGTTGGTAGCCCCGGAACTACTATTCCGACAATAGCTAAAATTAATGAAGCCGTGCCGCCGGCCATATATAAGTAACGAGTTATTTTATTTTTCTTAATCTCTAACTTTATTTGCTCTTCAGATACAGTAGCAACTACTTCTCTAGAAATATCTTTTTGTTTAATATCTGGTTTTCTTTTTAAATTATTTTCAATCACAACTTCATTTTTATGAGGTTAGGATACAAAGATAAATAATAAAATAAAACATTCAACATTATAAAAATGATTGCACCAATAGTTTATTTTGTAGCTTCATGAATTTCTATTATCTTTGCATAAATTGTTAAGGTTACAAAAAGCTACTTAAAACATATGGGTTCCAATCATTCTAAATTCGAAAAAATCAAAGTCTTATTTGTATGTCTTGGTAATATCTGTCGCTCCCCGGCAGCTGAAGGTATTATGAAGAGGTTAATTAATAAAAATGATCTTCAGGATATAATAGAAGTTGATTCAGCAGGAACGTCCGGATGGCATGAAGGTGATCTTCCTGACGAAAGGATGCGCGCTCATGGTGAGACTAGAGGCTATGATTTTAGTAGCAGAGCACGTAAGTTTGTTAAATCTGACTTTGACAATTATGATTTTATAATTGTTATGGATGACAGTAATTATAAAAACGTAAAATCATTAACTTCCAACGACTCTGAAGTAGCTAAAATAAAGAAAATGACAGAATTTTCTGTACAATATAAACATACAGAAATCCCGGACCCCTATTACGGAGGTCCTTCGGGATTTGAATTTGTTCTTGATCTTTTAGAAGATGCTTGTGAAGGTTTATTACAAGCTATAAAAGAAAAATATTCTCTTTAGATTATTTTAGTGTGTTACTTTAGGCTCAAGTTCACCTGCAGCTACAATCATGTCTTGAACTTGACTTAAAGCCGGCACACGACCCACTAGATTTTTTGTTTCGTTTACCTCAACAAGTTTCGCATGTAAGTTTTCTGCGTTTCTGTTGCGTAACTCTTTAACTGTATCTACACCTGCTTCTTCCAGTAATTCTGAAAACTGGGGCCCTATACCTTTAATTCTAAATAAATCAGCATGGTTAGTCCATGTTAGGATGTCTTTTTCTGAAATGCCAGTCTCTTTTGCCATTGCGACTCTTCCAGATTTGCTTGCACATTTTTCAAGAAGTTGTTCAACAGTACTCACAGCAGCAGCTCTTAGTTTTTCACCATAAACCGGACCAATTCCTTCTATTTCTTCAATTTTGTAACTCATAATACTTTTTTTAATGATTAAAATTAGTTGATTAATTAAATTATTTATTTCCAAATATATAAACAATATAAACAATAAGTCCGGTTTTGAACAATAAGTGTGGAAAAAATACCTGAAAAGTATTAAACAACATATAAGGAGCTAATAGATTCGTTATTACAAACTCTCATTATGGCATCTGCAAACATATCTGCTACAGAAAGAACTTTTACTTTTTCTGATTTCTTAGAGTATGGAATACTATCCGTAAATATAATTTCTTTCAATTTAGACTGATCAACTCTTGCTGAAGCAGGGTCAGACATCACAGCATGACTTGCAATTGCCCGAACGGAGTTTGCACCATGCTCCATTATTAAGTCGGCTGAACGAGTTATAGTTCCTGCAGTATCAACTATATCATCTATAAGCAGTACATCCATTCCTTCAACATCACCAATTATCTGCATATCAGAAATTATATTAGCCTTTTTTCTTAGCTTATAGCAAATTACCATAGGACATTCAAGAAACTTAGAATATGCACTGGCACGCTTTGTTCCACCAACATCTGGTGTTGCAATTACCATATTATCATTGTCAAGTTGTTTGATGTAATCTAAAAATACTGCAGATGCATAAAGGTGATCAACAGGAACATTAAAGAAACCTTGAATCTGATCAGCATGTAAATCCATGGTGATAAGTCTGTTTATTCCTGCTGCGGATAACATATCAGCTATAAGTTTGGCTCCTACACTGACTCTTGGCTTATCCTTCCTATCCTGTCTAGCCCAACCAAAATAAGGAATTACTGCGACAATTGATTTTGCTGAAGCTCTTTTAGCTGCATCAATCATCAGCAAAAGCTCCATTAAATTATCCGAGCTTGGGAATGTAGATTGTATAAGGAAAACTTGTTTCCCTCTTATAGATTCTTCATAAGAAACTGCAAATTCGCCGTCAGCAAAATGCTCAATTATCATATTTCCTAATGGACAACCTAAACTGTTACATACTTTTTCAGCGAAATATCGCGATTTTCCTCCAGAGAAAATTTTAAATGGTCTATCCTGCATTGCTTTTAATTTTATAAAAACCAGTCTGTTTTAAATTTAAATTAATATCGGTTGGTTAAAACCTAAAAACTTTTTGCAAAAGTACAAAAACAAACACTCAATTAATAATTTTATGCGAAAGTTATTCTAAAAATCTCTCCCGAATGAGGAGCTAATTTAATATTAATGGGGTATTCTTCAGAAAATGCAAATACAATACCAGAACTATTTAATAATGGTACCAATTTACCACTTGATTTATTATCAATATTCATAAACTGATAGGCATGATCTGGAATAATCACAGTACACTCTTTTTCTACCCGGTCGAAATTAGTAACAACCAGCAATAAGTCCTGATTATTACTACGTAAAAAGGCAAATAATCTTGTTGAGTCAAACTCTTGATTATCATAATTGCTCGGCATAAGATCATAAAATAATCCGTTAGATATTGCTTTTTCTTTGTTGCAAAGCTTTAAAAGATTAGTGTAAAATTCACTCAGGTCTTTTTCATCATCTGTTAGTAAATCTTCATTCCAACCTCCACCATTATTCCAGCGTTTAATTGTATCTACAGCCCAATAGTCGTAAATAGTTGTCCGCCCATTTTTACCACTAAATCCTTCTTCATCCATACCTTTTTCACCAAACTCTTGGCCGGAGTATATCATAACAGGATTATTATTTATACAACAAGTTAAAATCATTGCTGCCTTTCCCTTTAATCCATCTTTTAAAAAATAGTCTGATGCTATTCTCTGTTCATCATGATTTTCTAAAAAATTTAACATGTTGTTCTGTATATCTCCAACATTATTTAAAGTAAAAGAAATATCAGATGAAGGTCTGTAACCACATGCTACATCTCTTAAAACATCATACAATCCTACTTTATCATATAGATAATCGAATATATTTTTATCGAGAAAACTCCTGTACATAGAAGGGTTATATATTTCAGCTATAAATAATATATCATGATATTTAGCTTTAATCTGAGGAACTAACCATTGCCAAAAAACTAGAGGCACCATCTCCGCCATATCACATCTAAAGCCGTCTACTTTCTTATCAGCCCAAAACATAAAAACATCCCTCATCTTTTTCCATGTATCAGGAATTGGATTAAAGCTGGATCTGTCTCCGTTTGAATAATCTACACCATAATTAAGTTTAACAGTCTCGTACCAATCGTTTTGAGTTGGCTTATTTGAAAAACAGTCATTACCGGTTACTTTTGCCGGAAATTCTTTAAAAGTAATCTCATCAAATCTTCCAGGAGGAAGATTAAGTTCTAAGTTCTGACCAGGCAGATAATAGAAGTTATTATTAGGTGAAAAGTCTACCGACTTGTCGTCATCATCTCCAAAATCCTTTACTCCATGCGGCTTTGTATTAGAATGATAATTACGAGCAACGTGATTTGGAACATTATCAATAATTACTTTTAATCCGGCTTGGTGTGTGCGTTTAATAAGTTCTTCAAACTCATACATCCTATTGTTTACATTTTCTGCAAGATCAGGATCTACATCATAATAATCACGTATAGCGTACGGTGATCCAGCTTCTCCCTTAATTAATTCTGGATAACCCTTAGGTATTCCGAACTCACTATAATCTGTACATGAAGCATGTGCTATAATCCCAATATACCAAATGTGAGTATAACCTCTCTCTTTTAATTTATGAAGTAGATTCTCTGTTATATCATTAAACTTACCACTTCCATTGTCTTCAATAGATCCATTAAAAATATTTGAAGTAATCTTATTACCAAACAATCTCGGTAAAAGTTGATATATAAAAATTTTCTTATTATTCATTATTTCTGTTTCTAAATAGTTCTAAATGACTTCTAATCCTTTCAGTACGCTTATAGTGTTTATGGCATTTTTCAACAATTTGCCAAGAATCCTTTTCACTCATTTTTATAGCAGCATTATTAAATCCTGCTTCGGATATGGTTTTCACATTATGTAGGTCAAACATATGATATCTGTCAATACCTTTAGTTTCGATTAGAATATCGCAGTTTGCTTTATCTACAATCGTATTAGCATTCGACATAAGGTTAAAAGTTCTTTCAACCATGTTTTTAATAGTACTCTTCTCTGCCGGAGGAATCATTAATGTAACATTAATGCCAATTACATACTTACACTTTTTACGAATAACAGAAACCGGGAAATTCTTCAATAGTCCACCATCAACGTAAGGAACTCCATGAATATATTGAGGGTTAAAGACTATTGGTACAGAACATGATGCCACAACAGCATCTACCAGGTCATCGCCATTAGAAAATGCTACTGAGCAAGCTCTGTTCCAGTCGGTAGCAACAACATAGAAAGGTATATCAAGATCTTCAAAACGTTTAGCCCTAAGATTCTTTTTCAAGAAACCATGTAAACCGGTACTCTTTAAAAATCCGGCTTTAGGTAATGAAAACTCCACAAATTCTCTAAACTCCTTTTTGTGGAACAATTCGCCAATTTCTTCGGGATGAAATCCATCAGCATAAAAAACTCCCGCCAGAGCTCCTGCACTTGTACCGGCAATAACATCAGGTTTTAATCCGCATTTTTCTAACACCTTTAGAGCACCAAGGTGAGCAAATCCTTTTGCGCCACCTCCACTTAAAGCATACCCCAAGAAATGATCATATTTATTCTTTAAAAGTGCCATAACTGCGATATTAATTTGTTACTACAAATATGCTGTTTTTTTTTGAATAAATCAATGTTAAAACTATTCATTTACATCTAACAGCTCATTGCAAAGTTGATAAATAGTTTTGTTTAATACCGGATGAACAACTTTGGGTGCAATTTCACAAAAAGGGATTAAAACAAAATCTCTCTCATGTAATCTTGGATGCGGAATAATTAATTTCTCACTATTAATTATTATATTTCCAGCAATAAGCAAGTCAATATCAATAATTCTGTCATTATATTTTCCTGCTATACTTTTCTCCTTCCTACCCATCTGTTTTTCAATGCATTGAGATTGTGCGAATGCATCATAAATGCACATATTTGTTTCAACTTCGCATGTACGGTTGACAAAATTATTTGAAGAAATAAAATCTTTCGGTGGAGAATAATAAAAAGCGGAAATGGAAATCAAGTTTCCAATCCGCTTTTCAATAATCTTCAGAGCTAATTCTATATTACCTTCTTTTTCACCTAGGTTTGATCCAAGTGACAAAAACAGCGAATAATATTCACTATTCTTTTGAGTCATTTTTTGTATTTGTTGGAGTTTAAACTAATACAATAAAGAGTAATACTATTAGTTTAATCAATAATAAGCATAGCATCACCGTAAGCACCAAATCGATACTTCTCTTTAATTGCTAATTCGTAAATATCCATTATTCTTTCATATCCACCGAATGCACATGTCATCATTAGCAAGGTAGAGTACGGTAAATGGAAATTTGTGATAAGGCTGTTAGTAAGCGTGAAGTCATAAGGAGGAAAAATAAACTTGTTGGTCCAACCCTCTCTAGGCTTTAAGTGTCCATCAGTGCTTACTGTGGTTTCAACTGCTCTAAGAACAGACGTTCCTACAGCACAAATATTATTGCCATTATCATACGCATTATTAACCTGATTACATATATCATCAGTAATAATAATTTGTTCAGACTCCATCTTATGTTTAGAAAGATCCTCAACATCAATCATACGATATGCACCTAATCCATTATGCAGTGTAAGAAAGCCATATTCAATATCTTTTAATTCCATTCTCTTAAGAAGTTCACGACTAAAATGCAAACCTGCAGCAGGAACAACAACAGCACCTTCATTTTCTGCAAAAATATTCTGATATCTATCCGCATCATTAGGTTCTGCTTCCCTTTCAAGATATTCAGGAATAGGCGTTTCCCCTATTTCGAATAGCTGCTTTTTGAATTCATCATATGGTCCGTCATAAAGAAATCTTAGTGTTCTGCCTCTTGAGGTTGTATTATCAATAACCTCAGCAACCAACTCTTCATTTTCACCAAAATAGAGTTTATTCCCTATTCTAATTTTTCGGGCCGGATTAACCAAAACATCCCATAAATGCTGATCGGAATTGAGTTCTCTCAAAAGGAAAACTTCAATTTTAGCACCGGTCTTTTCTTTATTTCCATACAATTTAGCAGGAAAAACCTTGGTGTTATTAAAAATAAAGAAATCATTTTTGTCAAAATAATCTATGACATCTTTAAAAACTTTGTGCTCAATTTTGTCAGATTTTTTATGCACAACCATTAGCCGTGATTCATCACGAAAATTAGCCGGATATTTTGCAATAAGCTCATCCGGCAAATTAAATTTAAATTGCGAAAGTTTCATACGTTAATAAATCCTGTATCAATTATATTTTTATATTGTTCTCTATGAATCTGTCTATTTCATCCATTTTCAAACACTTGTCCAAATCTACTTCCCCTACTCTAGTTCTAGTTAAACCTGTTAAATGTGCACCTGAATTTAAAGCTTCACCAATATCTCTAGCCAAAGCTCTAATGTATGTACCTTTACTGCATACAACACGAATAACTATTTCAGGAAGATTGAATTTAATCAACTCAATATTATCTATAACCAATAATTTAGGTTTTAGTTCAATAACTTCATTGTTACGTGCATACTCGTAAGCACGTTTCCCATCAACCATTACTGCAGAATATACAGGTGGAATTTGCTCTATTGCTCCAACAAATTTTGTCAGCACCTCTTCAACTAATTCCTGCGTAATATGATTTATGGGATACTCGGCATCAATCTCAGTTTCCAGATCAAAAGAAGGTGTGGTAGCACCAAGCCTTAAATGTGCTACATATTCTTTATCCTGTGCTTGATACTGTTCGATTAGTTTGGTTTTTTTTCCTGTACAAAGAGTTAATACTCCCGTTGCAAGCGGGTCGAGAGTGCCTGCATGACCCACTTTAAGCTTTTTAATTTTCAATCTTCTGCAAAGCATTGCTCTAACCAAGCTTACAACCCGGAATGAGGTCCAGTTGATTGGTTTATCAATATGTATAACTTCACCTTCGATGAAATCCATATAAACAGATATTATTAATTAAACAAATGCAGCTATATATGCTGTTTAAATAAACTATAGCGATACGTAAAATCAAGTAAGGAATGTATATATAATGGTTGCTAAACCAATTACAGCACAATATATCGCAAAATAGATTAATTTCCCCTTCTTCACAATATTAAGCATCCACTTACAAGCAATACATCCAGAGATAAAAGCAGCTAAAAACCCAGCTATCATAGCAGAATTTGAAATTGACCCGGTAACTTCAACACCTTGAGAAAATTTAATAATATCAAGTAGTGCTTCTCCAAGAATCGGCGGAATAACCATAAGGAATGAAAACTGGGCGAGTTTAGCCTTATTATTTCCCAATAATAATCCTGTTGCAATAGTTGTACCTGAGCGAGAAAGCCCCGGAATTACAGCAATTGCCTGCGAAACTCCAATTATAAATGCATCTCTTCTACTTAAATTCTCTTTTGGTTGTGGTTTTATATAATGGGTTAAAGTTAGTAATGTAGCTGTAACCATCAACATTATACCTACAATAAGCAGTCCTGAAGCAAATATATTTTCAACACTTTCTTTAAAAAACAACCCTACAACCGCAATTGGTACCATAGAAATAAGAATGTTGATAACATATTTGGTCTCATCATTCATTTGGAATTTAAACAGTCCTTTGAAGATCCATGATATCTCTTTCCACAAAATGAATAGTGTACTAAAAACAGTTGCTATGTGAACCATTACTGTGAAGGTCAGGTTATCTTCAGCCTCAATTCCAAATAGCTCAGACCCAATAGTTAAATGTCCACTACTACTTACCGGTAGATATTCGGCTACACCTTGCAGAATACCAAGAATTATTGCCTCCAGTACACTCATTTGGTGTTCTTAACTTTAACCTCTTCAACTTTTTTGTCTTTTGCAGGATAAAGAATTCCGAAGATCATTAAAACAAATCCTATTAAACAAACAATTGGAGCTAATTTTATGCGACGAGCACTAAAAATATCCAATTCAAATCCACTTTCTAAAGTAGTAGCCGGACCTGTCATTAAAAGGAATCCTACTATTATTATAAGAACTGCTATTCCGCAAATAATTAAATTTGTTTTACTTAATGCGATATTTTTTTGAGACATATTATATTAATATTTAAACGTAGTAAAGTTCATTAGTTCTCATTTTTAAATATCTGTTTACAGCGAATGCGGTAGCAATAGTAGAAATCAGCACTCCTAAAACGATAACGATTGAGAATATAATAATTAAATCTATATTTGAAATAATTGGCTGTATTTCAGCATATTCATTACTGAAGTAAATAAGCATAAACAAAATAATTACGTCAGCTATTACTCCTGCTAAGATCCCGGTAATTATATTATTTCTTACAAACGGTCTTCTGATAAAACTTCCGGTAGCTCCAACCAACTTCATTGTATTAATAAGAAAACGTTTAGCATAAACACTCAATCTTATAGTGTTGCGAATCAATGTAAACGATATAAATAAAAGTATTACTGCAAGTATAAGCAATACAGTCATTACTTTTGAGAGATTTTCATTTATTAAATCAATAGCCTCCTGTTGATACAGGAGATCAGAGACATTGCTATTCTGATAAATAACAGTTGTTATTACAGCAATACTATCATTATTAGCATATTCAGAATTAAGAAAAATCTCGATGCAATCCTGTGCCGGATTATACCCTAATAGTTCTTCCGGATCTTCTCCTAAATCTTTTATCAGCTGTTCTTTAGCCTCTTCTTTGCTTATATATCTTGATGATTTAACAAACGGTTGCGAATCCAGGTTATTCCTTACTCTCGTGATTTCGGCATCAGTAATATCCGATGATAGCATAACGTTAAAGCTCATATTTTCCTTCACATAGTTAGACAACCCGTTACCCATAAATAGTATCAAGATAGTCAGCCCTAACAATACAAGTACTAACGAAATACTGATTGTTGAAGTCACTTTAGCGTTAAAAAAACGTGCAGCGGATACTTTTTTCTTGCCAGCCATAAGTTAAATGCAGATATTCCAATCTTTTTCCAAATATCTTGCAAAGTAATAAAAATTATCTCATAAAACAGGTTATAATCTGAATTATTATGGTAAAAAACTAAAATGAAAACAATACTATTTCAGCTTTAGTCCCATTTCTTTAGCTTTCGTCATCATAAACTCAAATGCGGCGTCATGTTCATTAGGAATAATACCATCCAAAATAGCATCTTTTATATATGATTTCAGAATTCCTACATCCCTACCCTGAGGCAAGTCAAATATCTCCATAATCTCATTACCATCAATAGGTGGTTGAAAATTTCTAACTCTGTCTTTCTCCTCAATCTCTTTCAGCTTTTTCCTTACGATCTTGAAGTTGTTCAGAAATCTTTTAACCTTTTCTGGATTTTTTGAGGTTATATCGGCTTCACAAAGAGTCATCAGATCATCAATATCATCTCCTGCGTCAAACAGCAATCTTCTTACAGCAGAATCTGTAACCTCATCTTCAACCAGTTGCATTGGTCTCATATGCAAAGACACCATTTTTTGCGTAAACTTCATTTTTTCATTCTGCGGAAGTTTTAATCTTCTAAATATTTTAGGCACCATTTTCTCTCCCACATAATTGTGATTATGAAATGTCCATCCTAATCTTGGATCCCACCGTTTAGTTTTAGGTTTTGCAATATCATGAAGCAGGGCAGACCATCTCAACCATAGATTATCAGTCTCTTTAGCAATATTGTCAAGAACAATCAGAGTATGATAAAAATTATCTTTATGCCCCACTCCATCCTTTGTTTCAGCACCTTTAAGAGCTAGAAGTTCAGGGAAAATAATCTCCAGCAATCCTGTTCTATCCAAAAGAATAAAACCAATTGATGGCTTAGGAGAAAGAATTATCTTATTCAGCTCATCAGTAATTCTTTCCATAGACACAATCTTTATCCTTTCACTATTTCGTTTAATAGCATCAAAAGTTTCCGGATAAATATCAAACCCAAGTTGTGAGGCAAATCTCACAGCACGCATCATACGAAGCGGATCATCGCTAAATGTTACATCAGGATCAAGTGGAGTTCTGATTATTAGATCCTCCAGGTCCTGCATCCCATTAAAAGGGTCTAAAAACTCCCCAAAATTATTATTGTTCAAGGAGAACGCCATTGCATTAATTGTAAAATCGCGTCTTTTTTGGTCATCTTCAAGAGACCCATCTTCTACTATAGGTTTACGAGAGTCTTGGCTGTACGACTCCTTTCTGGCACCTACAAACTCAATCTCATAATTCTTATATTTTATTTGAGCAGTTCCAAAGTTTTTAAAAACAGTAACAGAAGTGCTCCTGCCTAGCTTTTTTGCTACCAGCTCGGCTAGCTCAATTCCTTTGCCAACAGACACAATATCAATATCATTTGAAGAACGATAAAGGAAAAAATCTCTTACATATCCTCCAATAAGATAACAATTAACACCAAGTTCTTCAGCCGCTTGCGAGATTGTTTTATAAATTGGTTTGTTTAAGTATATCTCTATCTCGCTGTGAGATATTTGCTTCATATTAAAAAATTTTTCTGTTACGAATTGCAAAATTACAATAATTGAACTTTAAAACAGCTTTTTATAATGATTATATTTTGTAAGTTTGTATTGCACAATCAATATTCAATATTAGTGATGCGTTATTCTGTACAGGCCACATTCATATTATTGTTATCAATTATGTTGTTATCTTGCTCCGGAAGAGAAAGAGGGGCAGCTGACTATCTAATCGAAGCAGAAACAGCCTATAAGCAGGGTAATTATTCTTTAGCTAAGCTCAAGATAGACAGTATAAAAGTTCTTTTTCCTAAAGCTTATGATGAAATAAACACCGGGTTTGCCCTCATGCAGGATATTCGTATGGCCGAAAATCGAAGAAATATAGTTTACTGCGATTCAATGCTAAGTGTAAATTACTCATTATTAAACGAATTACTTACAAAATTTGATTACGTAAGAGATGATCGTTATCAGGAGTTTGGTGAATATTATCCTAAAGCATATCCACACAGCTCTTCTCTAGAACGAAACGGATTACGTTCGGGCGTTAAAGAAAAAGGTACACTATTTATTGAAAGTGTACTTGCAGGAAATGCTATAAAGCACAGTAAGATAAGAGCCTCCGCAGATGATGGAACTTTTGCCGAAACCCTTTCAGTAACTGCTGATGGACTTAACTATAGATTTAATACTCTCAATAAATCTTATGAAATTGTGCGATTTAGCGGTAATGACGAAAACAATGTTGCTAAGTTTATTTATACATATAAAGAAAAACCAATCACAATTCATTTTATCGGAAACCGAACCGTAACAGTCTCTCTAACCAATGCTGCAAAAGATGGAGTAAGCCATTCGTTTGAACTTTCAAACCTGCTTCTAAACATCGAACAGCTTAAATTCGAAAAAGAAAAAAGCGAAACTCTAATTCGCTATTTAGAGAGCAGAAGTCAGTGAATTCAATATATTAATAAAAAATTCATTATCTTTGTCGCAGATACTGTTGGTGTTAACTGTCCTTTTAATTCTTCGGGACAGATAATGAAAAGGGAATCAGGTTAAAGTCCTGAACAGACCCGCTGCTGTAAGTTCCATTAAAGTGTTGAGCAAAACTTAAGCCACTGATAAGGTACATTAAAAACTAATCGGGAAGGCCGCTCAAACATCGGAGCAAGTCAGAAGACCTGCCAACTACTCTCAAATGTCACATAGCTTTCGGGGTAAGAAGCATGAAAACGACACGAATAATATATTAAAAACGTGTTTCCTTTTCAGAATGCTTTACCGAAAATAATTCGGTATAGATGGACCTATTCAGATTATTTATTATTCAACTGCTTGTTTCTGTTCTATTATGTAATAGTATTCTTGCGCAGGAAAAATCAGTGGCAGACAGTTTACGTTTGCCAGAAGTGGTTGTTACTGAAAAGATAACAAACAGGAACATGCGCTCAACCACACCTGAACAGTATTTAAATGATAAAACTATTCAAAATCTCAACTCACTTCAGTTATCAGATGCTGTAAAACACTTTTCAGGAGTAACAGTTAAAGATTATGGTGGAATTGGGGGACTAAAAACAATTTCCGTAAGAAGTCTTGGGTCAAACCATACAAATATAATCTACAATGGAATCGCTCTAAATGATGTACAAACTGGCCAAATTGATATTGGCAGGTACTCTATTGATAACATCAGTAGTATAACATTAAATATCGGACAAAGCGATCAGATATTTCTTCCTGCAAAAGCTCTATCCGGAGCCTCCATACTAAGTATCAATACACAATCTCCAAAGTTTGATGATAATAGCAAATTTAATGGCAAACTATCAGTTAAAGGCGGTTCATTCGGGTTATTGAACCCTACTCTATCAACAAATATAAAAATCTCCAAGATGCTTTCAGCATCATTTAGCAGCGAATTGATGTCAGCTCATGGAAGATATCCATTCATACTGCAATACGGTCAATCCGGTGTTGATAGTTCATCATTAGAAACACGGAAGAACAGCGATGTAAAGAACTTACGTTTAGAAACTTCATTATTTGCCAATTTTAGTAAAAAAACAAAAGGAGATATTCGGCTATATTATTATGAATCCGAAAGAGGCCTTCCCGGAGCCACAATATTTTATAATACAGTAAATTTTTCCAGTCAAAGATTATGGGATAAAACATTCTTTATTCAAAGTCACATAGAGCACACATTAAGTTCAAAATGGAAATTACAAGCTAATGCTAAATACAACAAAGGCTATTTAAAGTACCTCGATCCTTCATATCTGGGTGCAGACGGAAAGATAGAAGATATTTTCCATCAGGATGAAATCTACGGTTCCTTAGCAGCACTTTACAGAGCTTTTAACAGACTTTCTTTCTCATTGGCAAGCGATGTTACATCTGCAACAATGAATTCAAACAGACCTAATTTTGCAACTCCAAACAGAATAACATCACATTCATCACTATCTGCAAGATGGATAAGCGAGCAGCTATTTGTTACTGCAAGTCTGTTACACACACAAACTTTTGAATCCGTAAAAACAGGTAATCCCGCCGATAACAGATCAAAATTATCTCCTCACCTCAGTCTCTCTTTCAAACCTTACATAGATAATGATTTTAGATTAAGAGCTTTCTACAAAAACAGCTTCCGACTCCCCACGTTCAACGATCTATATTACCCGCTGGTTGGTTTACGGAATTTGCAACCCGAAGACGCACATCAATATAATTTTGGCGTAACTCACAGTAGATCAATAAATGAAATAATTCCTTCCCTGCAATTATCGGTAGATGCATATCACAATAGAGTTTATAACAAGATTATCGCTTACCCAAGTGGAAATCTTCATCAATGGACAATGATGAATCTTGGTAAAGTTCATATAAATGGTATAGATGTCTCTACAGAAAGCGCAATTGTCATTTCAGAAAACAGAAAATTGCATATTGGCACTTCTTATACATATCAGAAGGCCCTCGATAAAACTAATAAAGATAAAAACACCTACAATCACCAAATACCATATAGCCCGGTTCACTCCGGTTCAATAAGATCACTGATAGATTTGTCTTTCATAGACATATCATATACACTGATATGGTCCGGGAAGAGATATTCAAACAGCTATAACAGCAAAGAGTTTATGCTGAATGGATATTCTGACCATGCACTATCAGTCTCAAAAGAAATTTCAACTAAATTCGGATTAATTGATCTGAGCATCGAAGCATTAAATCTTGCAAATAAAAACTATGAGATTGTACGTAATTACCCAATGCCCGGTCGCTCATTCAGAGGACATATAACACTAAATTTTTAATTATAAATATATCACAAAATGAAAATTAAAGAACTACTTTTTTATTTGTTTGCTTTGGCAACTCTGGTTTTTGTATCATGCGAAAGTGATACCCCAATAGATAATGAACTACCTGAAGAGGTATCAAAAAGTGTAATAATTCTATCAGAAGGAAGCTTCGGATTAAATGATAGTAAGCTTGCTAAATATTGGATAGAAGATGAGCTTTTGGAGGAGGATTATTTTGGATCTGTAAATGGTAGAGGTCTGGGTGATACTGCAAATAGAATGCTTATATACGGCTCCAAACTTTACATTGTCATGAATGTATCCGGAACCATAGAAGTTATAGATCCAATAACCGGCAAATCCATAAAACAAATCCCAATGAAACAGAATGACGGATCAAGTAAAGAACCGCGTCAAATTGCTGCTCATGGTGGCAAAGTATACATTACTTCATATGATGATACTGTAACCCGTATAGATACGCTAACTCTTCAATCTGATGCAACAATTACAGTAGGAATGGATCCCGATGGAATTGCAATAAGTAATGGCAAAATTTATGTATCAAATTCGGGAGGTCTCAATTATTTAAATGGTTACAACAATACGCTTTCAATAATTGATATAAATAGTTTTTCTGTAACAAGTGAAATTGAAGTTGGTGTAAACCCCAATGATCTTCAGGCAGATAGTGATGGCGACATCTATATCTCAACAATTGGTAACTATTTTGACATTCCCGGAGAATTTCAAAAATTAAACCCTGCAACGCTAGAAGTTACCACTATTGAAGCTGTAGCGAATCCCGGAAAATTTATAATAAATGATGATAAAGCATATATTATAACCGGATCCTATGGTAATCCCTATAGTGTATTAGTATATGACTGTCTGACCGAGAGAGTAATTACTGATAATTTTATCACAGATGGCACACAAATCGATATTATCCATAGCATTTCCATTGATTCTGAATCCGGAGATATATTTATTATGGAATCCGATTATATTACACCCGGAACTGTATACTGGTTTAACAAAGATGGAAAACTAATACAAAAATTTAGTGCAATCGGAGTAAATCCCACTGCAGCAATAGTATTATAAATTAAAAGATTCTGAACATATTAATATGTCCAGAGTTCTACTGCTTTATAATTTTAAATAAGGGGGGGCTGTTCCAAAAGGACAGCTCCTTTTTTAACTCCTAAAGAAAAACGAAGCCTATCACCTGCAGCATAATAATTAGCAACACCATAGCCAATGGATAAGCCGATGCATAGGTTAAATTAGGTACATCACTGTCAGTCATAGATCCAACAGCTGCCAATCCCGGAGTACTGGTCATTCCTCCAATTATTGTACCTATAAGCTCCAGCGGATTCACTTTCAATATATATCTGCCCACAATACCCGCAAGTATCATTGGAACCAATGTAATTACAATCCCAATAAAGAAATATAGTAGCCCTATTGTCTGAAATGTTTCAACGAGAGTAGAGCCCGCCGAAGTGCCAACTTCTGCAAGAAACAATAACAGTCCCAATTGCCTTAATAGCTGATTAGAAGCCCCCGACATGGTCCAAAGAATCGGTCCTGTTTTACCAATTTTGCTTAGTAGCAGAGCAACAATTAACACTCCTCCTGTCAATCCGAGTGAGAAAGTAAACGAATCTGAAAATGATATCTGTATTTGTCCAACAAGTATTCCCAAAATAATTCCCAATGCAATGGGGAAGAAATCCGTACTTGAAAGTTTCTTTTCGTCGTTGCCCAGCAACATGCTCACCTCTTTCACATTCTCCTGCTCGCCAACAACAACCAACTTATCACCAAATTTAATTTTCAGGCTTGGTGTTGGAGAAAGCATTACGCCACTCCTTCTAATATAGGTAACGTTGCAACCATATACTGTAGTTAAATTAAGAGCTCCAAGTGTTTGATCAACAACATTCTTGTTTGTAACCAGCAGAGACTCAGAAACCTGACTGTTTCCAACAGGAAGTTTCACCTCTGTGCGCTCCCCTATCAGCAGCTCCAGCTGATCAAGCGATTCCTCAGTACCAACTGCTTTTATCAGGTCACCTTCATAAAGTTTCGTCCTTGCCTTTGCTATTGAAGCACTGCCTTCATGAGAGTAGCGCGAAATAACGGCTCCGGTCATAGAGCGAATTTTTAGTTGTGATAGAGATTTACCAAAAACTGTTGGATTTATAACCTTATAAACTGCCTGTTTTACCTCTGGATAAAATGCTTTATTCTGATCCTCAATCTTTTGAGCCTCCTTGTCCAGATCAACCTTAAATATTTTCGGGAAAAGTTTCACAAAAATAATTATACCAATCACACTAAAGGGATAAGTAATTCCGTAAGCAATAGAAACTAACGGTGAGTCGGTAAGATCTGTTGCCGTAGCCAGTGCAGGAGTACTGCTCAATGCTCCGGAAATAAGTCCTAAAACACCTTCTATATCAACCTCAAAAATATAACCTAATAACAATCCTACTATCCCTGCACTTGCAATTATCAGAGCTGATAATATAAAAATATTCTTACCGTTCTTTTTAAAAGAATCAAAGAATCCGGGACCCGACTGGATACCTATAGTAAAAATAAACAGAACTAATCCAAAGTTCCCAAGCACTTTAGGGATTACTACACCGTAATGACCAAACAGCAGTGCTACAAAAAGTACTGCCGATGAGTCTAGTGACACCCCTTTTATCTTTACATTACCCAGAAGAAACCCAAGTGCAATTATTACAAATACAGAGAAGTATGAATTCTGTAATAATGTTTCAAACATGAAATTTCTCTATTTTCTAAAATCGTCCTTCCGAGACATAGACACTCTTACGCTTTAGATAGAAGATTTCATTTTCATCTTTAGAATCACGTACAATTTCTATAAGCTCAAAACCCTCTTTGCTTAGCATATTAAGTACCTCCATTATACTATTAAAAGAGACAACTCTTCTTCGCGCGTCAGTAATTTGTGGAGTACGCCCACTCTGCCCCCAATCAATACGTACAGTAATCTTAGAACTTAAAATTGGTCCCGAGTCAGACCAAATTCTGATATAATCTGCATCAATTTCATTCAAAGGTTTATCATTTACATATTGAGCATTGGCAAACGAAAAACCACCAATCAACAATACTAAAAGAGTCATCAATCTAATTTTCATAATCTATATTTTTTAAAATGTATTGAGCCACAACTAATCAAGCTTCAGTACAGCAAGGAAAGCTTTCTGCGGAACCTCCACATTCCCAACTTTCTTCATTCTCTTCTTACCCTCCTTCTGCTTTTCAAGCAGCTTACGCTTACGCGAAATATCACCACCATAACATTTTGCAGTAACATCCTTTCTCACAGCTTTAACAGTCTCACGTGCAATAATCTTTGCTCCAATAGCTGCCTGAATTGCAATATCAAACTGCTGGCGAGGTATTAACTCCTTCAGCTTTTCACACATACGCCTTCCGAATGACTGAGCATTTTCAATATGTGTAAGCGTTGACAAAGCATCAACGGGCTCACCATTAAGAAGTATATCAAGCTTTACAAGTTTTGATGGACGATAGTCATGTATCTGATAATCAAAAGATGCATATCCTTTAGAAATACTTTTCAGTTTATCATAGAAATCAATTACAATCTCCCCAAGTGGTATATCATAAATAATCTCCACACGATTACCTGAAATATAATTCTGCTTAATAAGTTCCCCTCTTTTCCCAAGACAAAGTGTCATAATTGGGCCAATATAATCAGTAAAAGTAATAACCGATGCACGTATATAAGGCTCCTCAATACGCTCAATAAGAGTAACATCTGGTAATCCGCCGGGGTTATGAACCTCTTTTACATTTTCTTTTTTATCATAAACCAGATAAGATACGTTCGGAACGGTAGTAATAACATCCATGTTAAACTCACGCTCAAGACGCTCCTGAACAATCTCCATATGAAGTAATCCAAGAAAACCGCATCTGAATCCAAAGCCAAGTGCAACTGACGATTCTGGTTGGAATGTGAGGGAAGCATCATTCAGCTGTAGTTTTTCCAGTGAAGACCTGAGATTCTCAAAATCTTCACTATCTATCGGATAAACACCCGCAAAAACCATAGGTTTCACCTCTTCGAACCCTGCAATAGCCTTATCAGCAGGTCTCGAAACATGAGTAATTGTATCACCCACCTTCACTTCTTTCGAAGTTTTAATGCCTGATATAATATACCCTACATTTCCGCAGCCCACCTTGCTCCTCGGTTCCATACCAAGTCGAAGTATCCCAACCTCATCAGCTTCATACTCCTTACCGGTATTTATAAACTTAACCTTATCTCCTTTTTGAATAGAACCGTTTTCAATTTTGAAATATGCAATAATACCTCTGAAAGAGTTAAATACAGAGTCGAAAATCAAAGCCTGCAAAGGAGCTTCAGGATCTCCGACAGGAGCCGGCACACGTTTAATGATTGCGCTCAATATATCTTCAATACCAATTCCTGTCTTTCCGCTTGCGCGTATTATATCTTCCCTCGGCACCCCTAAAAGATCAACAATCTGATCCTCTACCTCTTCAGGCATAGCGCTCTCAAGATCAATTTTATTAATTACCGGAATAATCTCCAAGTCATGTTCAATAGCCATATATACATTTGATATGGTTTGAGCTTGAATTCCTTGTGCAGCATCAACAATCAGCAATGCACCTTCACAGGCAGCAATGGATCGCGAAACTTCGTAAGAAAAATCCACGTGTCCCGGCGTATCAATGAGATTTAATATGTATTTTTCGCCCTCATACTCATAGTCCATTTGAATGGCATGGCTCTTAATTGTAATGCCTCTTTCACGCTCCAGGTCCATGCTGTCAAGCACCTGCGACTGCAAATCTTTTCCTTCAACAGTTTTAGTGAATTCCAACAATCTGTCAGCCAGCGTACTCTTCCCATGGTCAATATGGGCTATAATACAAAAGTTACGTATTCTATTCATCTATTATTTTATATCCTACCTTTCTTTATCATAATACAATCTATAGATACATAGATTGCTTCACAAAATCGTTAATATAATTATGCCTAAAGTTAAAACTCAGCATTATTTGGAGTACGCGGAAATGGAATCACATCCCTGATGTTGGTCATACCGGTCACAAACAACATTAAACGCTCAAACCCGAGTCCAAATCCCGAGTGCGGCGCTGTGCCAAACTTGCGTGTTTCCAGATACCACCAAATAGGATCTGTATTCATCTCAATAGCATTCACATGATTCATGAGTTTATCATAATCAGTTTCACGCTCCGATCCTCCTATAATCTCGCCAATTTTAGGGAACAGCACATCCATAGCTCTTACAGTCTTACCATCCTCATTATGTTTCATGTAGAACGATTTGATCTCTTTCGGATAGTCGGTCATAATCACCGGACGTTTAAAATGCTTTTCTACGAGATAACGTTCATGCTCCGACTGTAAATCTGCTCCCCAATAAACAGGAAATTCAAACTTATGCCCCGACTCCTCTAAAATCTTAACTCCTTCAGTGTAAGTTAAGCGCATAAACTCATTATCAACAACAAATTTAAGCCTATCAACAAGCTCTTCGTCATACATTTTGGCAAGAAACTCTATATCATCTATACAATGCTCAAGTGAGTACCCAATCAGATATTTAAGAAAATCCTCAGCCAAATCCATATTATCATTGTTGTCATAAAAGGCAACTTCCGGTTCAATCATCCAAAATTCAGCCAGGTGACGCGGAGTATTTGAGTTTTCAGCCCTGAACGTGGGACCAAACGTATAAATAGCCCCAAGAGCCATTGCTCCCAGTTCTCCTTCCAATTGACCCGATACAGTCAGATTTGTCTGTTTGCCGAAAAAGTCCTCACTGTAATCAACTTTTCCTTCGCTTGTTCTTGGAGGATTATTAATATCAATTGTAGTCACTTCAAACATCGAGCCTGCACCTTCAGCGTCGGACGCAGTAATTATTGGAGTATGGAAATAATAAAACCCTCTGTCATTGAAATACTTGTGTATTGCATACGACATATGATGTCTCATTCTGAAGATTGCTCCAAAAGTATTAGTGCGTGGGCGCAAATGCGCTATTTCACGAAGAAACTCCAATGAGTGTCCTTTTTTCTGAAGCGGGTATGTTGCAGGATCAGCTGTACCATATATTTCAAGCTCAGTAGCCTGAATCTCTACAGTTTGCCCTTTTCCCTGCGATTCAACTAATTTTCCGTTCACGTTTATACATGCACCTGTTGTTACCGGCTTAAGGAATTCTTCACCAAATTCAGCAACATCAAAGACAATCTGTATGTTATGAATTGTAGAACCATCATTTAGAGCTACAAAACCAACATTTTTATTACCTCTGCGGGTACGAACCCATCCTTTTACATTAATCTCTTCTCCGAAGTTAGATAGCTTTAAAGCCTCCGAAATTTTTGTTCTGTTTATCTGTTTCATAATCAACTACACTGTCTCATACCCGAGACCATCTTGTTGTATATATTTTTCTATAGATTTAATCAAATGCGCCCATTCTGAGCATGTTTACTTCCTGTTCCGTTAAATAACGCCATTTACCTCTCGAAAGCTTCTTTTTGGTTAAACCGGCAAAATAAACCCTGTCCAGTTTCAATACGCGGTATCCCAGGCTTTCAAAAATACGTCTTACAATACGGTTTCTGCCCGAGTGAATCTCTATTCCCACCTGCGACAAGTCTTCTTCGGTTACATAACTAATTGCATCAGCATTAATCTCACCATCATCCAGTTCAATACCATCAGCTATAGCTTGCATATGATCCATAGCTACAGGTTTATCAAGCCATACCTGATAAATCTTTCTCTTTTCATATTTAGGATGTGTTAATTTCGAAGCCAGATCACCGTCGTTAGTAAGCAGTAAAACCCCTGTAGTTGCTCTGTCAAGCCTCCCAACCGGATAAATCCTTTCAGTAGCGGCACTTTTCACAAGCTCCATCACAGTCTTACGGTTCTCTGGATCATCTGTAGTAGTAACAAATCCCTTTGGCTTATTAAGCAACACATATACTTTGCTTTCAAGCTGTACAGGTTGGTTGTGAAACTCTACATTATCTGCCCTCGTAATTTTGGTTCCCAGTTCTGTCACCACCTCTCCGTTAACCTTTACTACCCCTGCCTGAATAAACTCATCTGCCTCACGACGCGAGCAAATACCGGCATTTGCCAAATACTTGTTCAAACGAATTGGAGCATTTGGATCGGCATTTTCTTTATATTTAACCTGTTTAAATGGCTTTTTCTTTTTAAGTTTCTTTCCACTTTTAGTAGTCTGGTAACCACCTCCGCTATTTTGTCTGGGTCCCTGGCTATAACCTTGTCCCTGACTCTGGCCACCCCAGCTTCTGTTTCCATATCCGCCACCTTCCGGACGCTGCGTCTGAACGCGTTCTCCAACTCTCGGTCGGCGTTTTCTTGAAGCCGAGTCATTATTTCCCTGCGAACTTTCATATCGGCGGTTATCGTTGCCATGACCATATTGGGGCCTGTCAGATTGATAACCATCGCGTTGTGTTCTTCTCTCGTTACCCTGATTTCTGTTTGGGTAACTGTGTCTCTCATTGTTTGCGCTCTGAAAACTTCTCCTAGGGCGCGATTCGTCGTTGTTTGTTGTCATTGTTGCATATAGTTTTGTCTTAATACTTTAAACCTCACGGTTTTTTTAACTTTAATAAAACAGATCCGGTTTTCATGTAACCGAACAACCGGTCTTCATTTTCCTTTAATTGTAATTATTCTACTTTTCTACTGTCAAAAGCTACTTATTTTATATTTAAATTCCCGTATATGATTGTGGGGTAATTGCTTTTAATTCTTTTTTAATTGTATCAGAAACATTTAGAGTCTCAATAAATTCAGCAATACTTTCTTTAGTAATATGCTTATTAGTACGGGTCAGTTCTTTCAAAGCTTCATATGGTTTTGGATAACCTTCACGTCTTAAAATAGTTTGAATTCCTTCAGCAACTACCGCCCAATTATTTTCCAAATCCCTCTCAATAGCCTCTACATTTAATAACAACTTATTAAGTCCTTTTGTTGTACTATTAATAGCAATTAATCCATGTGCCATTGGTACACCAATATTTCTTATAACTGTAGAGTCGGTCAGGTCGCGTTGTAATCTGGATACTGGCAACTTTGCAGAAAGATGTTCCAGTAAGGCATTCGCAATACCAAGGTTGCCTTCAGCATTCTCAAAATCTATAGGATTTACCTTATGTGGCATAGCCGAAGATCCAATTTCGCCCTCTTTAATTTTTTGCTTAAAATATTCCATAGATATATATTGCCATACATCTCTGGTAAAATCTATTAGTATGTTATGAATTCTCTTCATTGCATCAAACGATGCAGCAAAAGCATCATAGTTAGAAATCTGAGTTGTATACTCCTCTCTGACCAAATTAAGCCTGTTTTTCAGGAACTCATTTCCGAATTGTTTCCAGTCAATTTCCGGATAAGCAACAAAATGAGCATTAAAATTACCGGTAGCACCACCAAACTTAGCTTTTGCAGGAATATTTTTCAGCACCTCCAACTGATTTGTAAGCCTATACGAAAAAACCCTCATTTCTTTACCCAGTCGCGTTGGCGATGCAGGCTGTCCGTGTGTTCTCGCAAGCATTGGCACACTCTCCCATTCTGTTGCAAGACTATCTATCAGGTTAATAAGATTGTCCATTTCAGGTACATAAACCTCCTTAAGTGCATCTCTCCACATCATAGGAGTAGCAGTATTATTAATGTCCTGAGATGTTAGTCCAAAATGTATAAACTCTTTATATTCAGATAAAGATAAAGCATCAAATTTCTCTTTAAGAAAATATTCAACTGCTTTAACATCATGATTAGTAACATTTTCAATCTCCTTAATATCCTGAGCATCATCCTCATCGAAGCCTGTATATATTTCTCTCAGACTCTTAAATGAGTCTTCATCAACAGGTTTCAAAGCAGAAATTCCGGCTTCGCATAGCGAAATAAAATACTCCACTTCAACCTGAACCCTGTATTTTATAAGGCCATATTCAGAAAAGTATGAAAATAAATCTTTAGTTTTTTCTCTGTACCTACCATCAATTGGTGAAATAGCTGTGAGTTTGTTTAAAGTCATAATTAATCTTAGACTCATTTAGTTGTGTTAATTAAAAAGAACAAATATACCTCTTTATTGAATTTACAAAAATAGTGATAATTATAGAGCGATAAAAATTTTGATAAAAATATTTGAAAATATTTTGCAGCGAAACAAAAAGAAACTATCTTTGCATCGCTTTTCAGGAAAACAATTACTCATAGTGATGAGAAAACAAGAGAGGCACAACATTAAAAAGGGGCGATTAGCTCAGCTGGTTCAGAGCGTCTGCCTTACAAGCAGAATGTCGGCGGTTCGAATCCGTCATCGCCCACACCCTTCACTAAACGGTTTCAGGAAATTTCTTGGAGCCGTTTTTTTATTAATATACCTGAATCTTTCATTTCATGAATATTCTACAAGTAAACATTCATATACAATAGTGAGATTTTAACCTTCAACCTGTTGATTTATAGAATATATTTTCTACTTTTGAGCATCTGCAAATTTTAAAACCGCAATGAAAATGGAGAAATTATCGCGTCGCAGTTTTATTAGCAAAGGCCTTGCAGGATTTGCAGGTCTCACAATTGCCGGACAAGGTTCGTTTAATTTAAACCTAAAACCTGAGGTTAGAGTAGATAATGTGAAGCTTGGAAATAGCGGTTTATCCGTTTCCCGTATAGCTCTTGGTACCGGATCTGTTGGGGGTTCAAAAGAGTCAAATCAAACGCGACTGGGCATGGATAAATTCGCTGA
Organism: uncultured Proteiniphilum sp.; assembly: GCA_964648775.1. GTDB lineage: Bacteria > Bacteroidota > Bacteroidia > Bacteroidales > Dysgonomonadaceae > Proteiniphilum. The sequence goes on from CAZYNA010000005.1 coordinate 56,551, forward strand.
AATGGCTCATCATGCTTACGACAGGGGAATTAGCTTCTTTGATATGGCCGACTCATATGGCTCTCATTCTTATGTTGGGCATGCTATAAAAGCTATGCCTCGCGAAAAAGTTACACTTCTCACAAAAATTTGGACTCACGAGGATGGGTCTGAAAGAAATATTCCGGTCATAGAATCACTCGATCGCTACCGCAAAGAGATGGATACAGATTATATCGATATAGTACTTATGCACTGCCTGATGCAACCTGGATGGAGCAATAATCGCAAACATTACATTGAAGGACTTTCAAAAGCCAAACAAGATGGTATAATCAGGGCTGTTGGCGTTTCCTGCCACAACTGGGATGCAATGGTGGAAGCAGTCGACAACCCTTGGGTGGATGTAATCATGGCAAGAATAAACCCCTTTCAGAGCCATATGGATAACACACCCGATATAGTGAGTGAACTACTTGGTAAAGCCAAAGAAAGAGGAATAGGAGTAATTGGAATGAAGATATTTGGCGAAGGCAGACATGTAAGTGATAATGAGCGCGAACAATCCATAAAATATGCACTCACCAATGGTAATACTCACTGTATGACACTCGGTTTAGAGTCAATTTCGCATGTTGATGATGCTGTAGATAGAGTTATGAGGTTGGTTTAAATTAATCAAATCTCTTCTTCAATATCCTGATTGAATTCAATATAGCGATAAGCGAAACGCCTACATCGGCAAATACAGCCTCCCACATAGTTGCAACTCCAAACGCACCTAAAATCATAATAAGTAGCTTTATACCTAAGGCAAAGACAATATTCTGAATAACGATTACACGTGTTGAACGGGCAATCTGCATTGCTGTTGCAATCTTCGATGGCTGATCGCTTTGAATAACAACATCCGCAATCTCAATAGCTGCATCCGAGCCCATGGCACCCATTGCAACTCCAACATCGCTAAGAGCCAGTGCCGGTGCATCATTAATACCATCACCTACAAAAACAACAACTTTGTCGGAATTTCGCTTCAGCTTCTCAATATAGCCAACCTTTTCCTCCGGTAATAAATCACCGTGAGCCACATCAATACTCAGTTTCTCAGCCACATCTTCAACAATAGACGTCCTGTCACCACTCAAAATCATCGTGGTTTCAACACCCAACTTTTTCAACCTTTCAATCGCAATCCCCGAGTCTTTTTTTATCTCATCTGCAATCAATAAATACCCGACATATACATCATCAATTGCAACTAAAACTATTGTCTCCTTAATATCTTCAGTCGATTTGTCATACTTTATACCATAAGCCCTCATAAGCTTAGCGTTTCCTGCCAATAATCTGCGTCCATTTACTAATCCTTTCATTCCGTGTCCGGCAATCTCTTCAACATTCTCTATTTCATACTCAGAAGGATCAACATCTGCAAAATGCTCTAATATTGCTTTGGCAATTGGGTGGTTCGACTTAGATTCAATAGCAGCCACATATTCAAATATCTTATCTTTGTCGGGGAAATCATTGGAAGAATAATCCAACTCAACTCTCTGAACCTCAAACACTCCTTCTGTAAGTGTTCCGGTCTTGTCAATCACTACAGTATTAGCTTTTGCAATCAAATCAAGGTAGTTTGCACCTTTAAACAAAATTCCATTTCTCGAAGCAGCTCCAATACCTCCAAAATAGCTAAGAGGTATTGAAATCACCAAAGCACAAGGACAAGAAATCACCAGAAACACCAAAGCACGATATAGCCAGTCGGCAAACACATAGTCAGCCACCACTAACATCGGCACAACCGTTATTAATAGTGCAAGAATAAAAACAATTGGAGTATAAATTCTTGCAAACGAACGGATAAAAAGTTCAGTTTTAGCCTTACGGGTAGTAGCTTCCTGCACCATCTCCAGCACTCGCGCAAGCGAACTATCCTCATATTTCTTCTCAACCCTGATATCAACTAAGCTATTAAGATTCACCATACCGGCAAGAACCGTTTCTCCTTCACGAATAGTTCTTGGCACACTCTCACCCGTTAGTGCCGATGTGTTAAAACTACCTTTGTGCGACAATAATATTCCATCTAACGGAACTCTTTCACCCGCTTTAGCCTGAATAGTTTCCCCAATTGTAACTGACGCCGGAGCTACAACAGATGTAATTCCATTACGAACAACCGTTGCCCTGTCGGGTCTTACGTCAAGAAGAGATTTAATATTTCTTTTAGCCTTTAAAACAGCTGAGTCCTGAAACAACTCTCCAACCGTATAAAACAGCATCACCGCCACACCTTCAGGATATTCACCAATGAAGAAGGCACCTAAGGTGGCAACAATCATGAGTGTGAACTCATTAAAGAAATCCTTTTCGCCCATTGCATTGCCTGCATGTTTAAAAGCTGGTAGTGCAACAGGTAAATATGCAATTATGTACCATAAAAGCCTTATGTTGCCGGTAAAAAACTCAGGCTTTAATATGAAGTCGAGAATAATGCCTAAGATGAAAAATACTCCTGTGATAATAACAGGCACATATGTTCTCCATACCGGCTCTGAACTAACAGAATCAGTGACTATTTCTCCGCAATTACAACCTATGCTATCTTTACAGTTTTTGTCAATATTTTTAACATTATCTTGCATCAATATCGTCATTTATTAATTTGATACGACAAAGTTAAGTGTAAAAGCCTGCAACCCGGTTGCAATCATCAAAGAGATTTAACTAATCAAGCTGTTGTGTGGTGTAAATTATTGTATATTATCAGGATGCGTATCTTGAGCATTTATCACATAAACCTTTCATTACGAAGTTTATATTTTCTAGTAAGAACTTTTCGGGCAACTGCACAGGCGGTATTGAAATACTCTCCAGACAGTATGTTTTATGGCAATGGGTACAGTTGAAATGCACATGAAGCTCATTTAAAGAGCATTGGCAATCGTCATTACAGACCGAATATTTCATAGATCCCGAACCATCATCAATACTATGAATTACTAAATTATCGTGAAATAGAGTGATCGTTCTTGATATCGTCGATTTATCAACCGTTCCCAAAACAGTCTCTAAGTCCGACAAACTAAAAGCCTGCGGATGCTCAACCATAGCCTTAAATATTAATAATCTAACGGCAGTAGGTTTCACTCCCCTATCCAATAATTTTTGTTCAAGTTTATTCATAGTCATCCTTTCATTATCACATTACTGCATTACAAAAATACAAAAAATAAGAAAGAAATCAGAAATTCTCCTTTTCGATATTTCAAGACTATAATTAGTAGATGTTTTGGCTGGTTCAAGACTTGGTATAGACTTGGTATAGTCTTGGTATATACTCGGTGTAGATTTGTTCCCCCTA
>CAZYNA010000006.1:0-23701 GCA_964648775.1 uncultured Proteiniphilum sp.
CCTTAATTCAGAGTTTATCTCTTAATGATTTTGGGAGATAAAATGTATCATTTTTATCTATATAAACAACCACAGATCCAATATCAAAAGGTTCGCCATTAAGTTTGGCAACCGAAGTGAACGCTTTTATTTCCAAACTGTTATTGCCCTTCTTTATATTTAAAACAGGAAATTTAGCATCTGTTTTGTCGATAGTTGCATCTTCGTCGTTAAACAGGTCGGTATGTTTTGCAAATATTTCATCAGACAGACCCTGCAAAGAGGTTTCCAGACCAGTAACCTGTTGCAGGTATTCATTTACCTGCCAGTTCATCAGATGACCTCTCGGAACATCGCCTTGCGGGTGGTATGCAGCTAACAGAACCTCTTCGCCTGTATGTCCTCCCGTGGTAAATCCGAAGCACATGTTTGAGTTAAGTATGTTAACGATATTTCTGGCCATGTTATTGGTGGTACCCACTTTCATATAATCGCTTTCGTGATAGTTCTTTGAAGATAATAGTGTTTCCATATCTTCGTCGGTAATATCAATACCTGTATATTTTTTAAATTCCGACTTAATGTTTTCAGGTTTGGTTTTAACCAGAATCGACTCAATTGCATTTGCACTTAATTTTATGCCTGATACTGTTTCGAATAGCTGGTCGATGCTAAGTTTATCGTATCCGGGGCAGTTATTGGTGCCAATTGTAAAACCGCTGTTGCCATGGTCGGAAAGAATTATAACTGCAGTATTACCGTCAGCATGAGCAAACTCCATTACTTTGCCAACTGCTTCGTCGAAAGCGAGATACTCATTAATGATAGTTGCGGCATCGTTTGCGTGAGCTGCCCAGTCGACCTGACTTCCTTCTACCATTAAAAAGAATCCGTTTTCATGCTGAGACAGCACTTCCAACGCCTTTTCGGTCATTTCAGCAATTGACGGAACCTTCTCCGGATTTCTGTCGATATTGTATGGTAATGCACGATCTCCGAAAAGTGCCCAAACTTTCCCGTTACCGCTATAGTTCAGCAGGCCATCTCTGTCATCCTGTATTAATGTTGTTCCGTTCTTAGTAAAATGCTGCTTTATATTGTCAGTCAGAATACCGTTTCCACCTCCAAACATTACATCCAGATTCTGATAAGCTATCTGTGAGGCCAAAGCATCATAATTACCTCTGGAGTAGTAATGCGCTGAGAAGTCGGCCGGAGTAGCATGCGGAAACTCGCAGGTAACCACCAGTCCCACCGCCTTGTTCTTCTCAACTTTTGATGCTTCCAGTATTGTAGCTGCGGGCTGGTATGTGCGTGATGCATCTACACCAAAAATGTCATTATCAGACACTTCAGGATGAATTGCTACGTTGCCTGTTTGCTGAAGAACTCCGGTGGCATAGGCCGATCCGGTAGGTGCAGAATCGCCAATTGGTGCATTTGACGAAAGAGTGGTAACGGTTCCCGTTATATAGGGGTCCACATTAAGCTCATTACCCTGACCGTTGTAGTACTTAAACCAGCGTGCAGCTGAATATACACCAATAGAGGTGCCGTCAGGAATCATTACGATTACGTTCTTAACAGGTTGTACTTCGTGAGAGAAAGCAAATGATGCTGCAAGAAGTAATATCACAAGGGATTTTATCTTTTTCATTAACATAAAACTGATTATTAATAACGTTTCTGCACAAAGTTATAAAAAAAGATGTTACGTTTTTATCAAGATTGATATTTTGGTGCGCCGGTTGTTTTTTATACGGCAATAAAGTGTTTGTTTTTAGCTATATTTGTAATTCTGTATAAAATAAATATTGAAAATAGAATATAATGAGTGAAAGAAAACCGCTAATTTTGGTTACTAATGATGATGGATATCAGGCTAAAGGAATAAAAGAGCTGGCAAATGCAATGAAGGATCTGGGTGAGGTTGTTATGTTTGCACCCCATTCACATCAATCAGGGATGTCGAGCGCTATAACAACCGTTGAGCCTCTTAGAGCCTGGAAGTTTCATGAGGAGGAAGGCTTCAGGGCTTATGCATGCAACGGTACTCCTGTAGACTGTGTGAAGCTTGCTCTGAATGAGTTTTTAGACAGAAAACCCGATTTGCTGGTTTCAGGTATTAATCACGGTTCAAATGCGGGTATAAGCGTTCTCTATTCCGGTACGGTTGGTGCAGCACTTGAGGGGTGTGTGTTTGGGGTACCTTCGGTTGCTTTTTCGCTTTGCGACTTCACACCTAATGCTGATTTTTCTGCTACTGCGGACGTTGCACGTAAGATTGCTTCTAAAGTGCTTGAAAACGGACTTCCGAAAGGGATCTGCCTTAATGTTAATGTGCCTGAGGGTAATGTTGAAGGTATTAAAATAACTACTCAAACACAAGGTAAATGGGTTAATGAGTATCATAGATCTAAAGATGGTGGTGAGAGAGAGGTGTTCTGGATGACCGGAAACTTTGAGAACTGGGAGGCTGATAATGATAATAGTGATGAATGGGCACTCTCTAATGGTTATGCAGCTGTTGTTCCGGTGAAAATTGATATGACGGCACACGACTTGGTTTCTGAATTGAAAGAGTGGAAACTTTAAATAAATTATGAAGTATTATTTGGTAGCCGGTGAGGCGTCGGGCGATTTACATGCTTCGAACCTCATGCAATCGATCAAAAAGAAGGACAAAGATGCTGAGTTTCGTTTCTTTGGGGGAGACCTCATGCAAATGGCCGGTGGTACTTTAGTGAAGCACTACAGAGAACTTGCATATATGGGTGTGATTCCCGTAATCTTAAATGCACGCACTATTCTTAACAATCTGGCTCTATGCAAGAGAGATATTGCAGAGTATAACCCTGATGTTGTGATTTTGATAGATTACCCGGGCTTTAACTTAAAGGTTGCCAAACATGTAAAAACTAAACTTAATATTCCTGTTTTCTATTATATCTCACCTAAAGTATGGGCATGGAAGGAGTATCGGGTGAAATCCTTTAAGAAATATGTTGATGAGATGCTTTGCATACTTCCGTTTGAGGTTGATTTCTTTAAAAAGCATCAGTATGATGTTCATTATGTGGGGAACCCGACTGTTGATGCTATTGAAAACAGAGAATACAAGGATGAGTCTTTTGGTGATTTTATTAATGCCAATAATTTACCCGATAAGCCTGTAATTGCGTTGCTTTCGGGAAGTCGTAAACAGGAGATTTCGGGTAACCTTCCCTCAATGCTTGAGTCTGTTAAAGGTTTTGCAGACGGTTATCAGTTTATAATAGCAGGTGCTCCCGGAATTGATCATGATTTTTATAATGAGTATGTTTCTCAATATCCTGACGTTACTGTGCTTTTTGATCAAACATATCGTATTCTTGCACAGTCTGATGCAGCATTGGTAACTTCAGGAACAGCAACTCTTGAGACCGCTTTACTGAACGTCCCGCAGGTTGTATGCTACAGGATGCCGGCGCCTAAATTGTCTCATTGGGCATTTGAAAATATACTCCATACTCCATATATCTCTCTTGTTAATCTGATATGCGGACATGAAGTTGTTAAGGAGTATTTTGCAAAAACGTTTACGGTAGATAATATCCGGAGAGAATTACACCAGTTGCTGCATGTTAAGAGCTACAGGCAGAATATGCTTAATAACTATAAGGAAATGAAGGAGATTTTAGGTGATCCGGGAGCTTCCGACAGAGCTGCTGAAATTGTAATCAGTAAAATAGATTGATAATTTTTTATCATTAATCTGCATTATTATCTCATTTTTGTTTCCTTTGCAAGTTAGATAGTTGATGTATTATTTATTATAAATCAAGAAGATTATGAAGATAGGAATACTTACGTCGGGTGGAGACGCACCGGGTATTAACGCTACAATCAGAGGGGTAGGGAAGACAGCCATTAATCATTACGGCATGCAGGTTATCGGTATACAGAATGGCTTCTCGGGACTATTGCATAAGGATATCGTAGAGCTTACGGATGCTTCTCTTTCGGGTATTTTAAATATGGGTGGCACAATTTTGGGTACTGCCAGAGAGAAAGTGTTTCGTAAACTGATATCTTCACCTGATGAGAAAGATCAGGAGCTTATTAAAGAAGCTTATCACGAGCTGAACCTGGATTGCCTTGTATGTATTGGAGGTAATGGTACTCAACGTACTACTTCGATGTTGTATAAGCTGGGTTTGAATGTTATAGGTATTCCTAAGACTATCGATAATGATGTTTATGGTACGGATGTTACTTTTGGATTTAACACTGCTGTAAATATTGCTACAGATGCTATAGACAGACTGCACTCTACTGCCAGTTCTCACCGCCGTGTAATGGTTATTGAGCTTATGGGGCATCATGCCGGATGGATCACATTGTATGCCGGAATGGCCGGAGGTGCAGATATAATTCTTTTGCCGGAGCTTGGGTATGATATGGATGTTGTGATAGGCAAAATCAATAAGCGTATGGAAATTGGTAAAGCATACTCAATTGTTGCCGTAGCAGAAGGTGTTCAGTCGGCCACAAGCGAACGTCCCGCTACTTATTTTGCACGTGAAATTCAGGAACAGACAGGTTATGAAACCCGGGAAACTGTTCTTGGTTATATTCAGCGCGGGGGTTCTCCTTCTCCTTACGACAGGAACCTGGGGACCATGTTGGGTGGGCATGCTGCTCAGCTGATTCATGAAAAGAAATTCGGACGAATGGCAGCAATTATTGGTAATAATATTACTGATGTGCCACTTTCTGAAGTTGAAGGAAAATTAAGGCTTGTTACTCCTGATAATGATCTTGTTACTCAGGGTAAAAGGATGGGTATATCATTTGGTATATAAAAAAACAGGTGGGAGGATCAATTGCTAGATCCTTCCACCTGCATATTTATCAATATAAAGTTTAGTTTTCTTCGTCTGTATCCGGATGGGAGCTGTCTAATAGAACATCTTGCAGCTCATTGCTTTCACGCAATTTCTTAATTGCAACCTTTGCTGCTTTCTGATGCGACTCTTTCTTTGAATATCCTCTACCTGATCCTATTTCAGCATTGCCAACCTTTACACATGAAACAAATATCGGATTATTATGTGCATCGTAGGATGACTCTATAACCTCAAAAATTACATTTACCTTATTCTTTTGTCCCCATTCAATTAATCTTGACTTAAAATCGACTTCGCTCTTAAGAACTTTATCAATATTTATGTGCTCTTTGATTAATGTTTCGAAAACAAATCTTTTGGCAACACGGTATCCCTGATCCAGGTAAATTGCCCCGATTAATGCTTCGAGAGCATCTCCGTAAATGTTGGTGTTATGAGCTAAATTACGCGTGGAAGAGATAATTATCTTATCAAGCCCTAACTCTATGGCAATCTTATTGAGCGTATCTCTCTGCACTATTCGTGAGCGGGTACTCGTGAGAAACCCCTCTTTTTTGTTTACGAATTTTTTGTAAAGAATATCTGCTACAATTGCATCCAATATAGCATCGCCCAGGAATTCCAGTCGTTCGTTATTTACCCATTTCCCTTTCTTAGAACGGATAGAAGACGAGCGGTGAGTCATGGCTTCTTTATAGAGTTCAATCCTGTCAGGATAAAACCCAAGAATTTTGTAATATGAAAGGTAAGGCTCTTTCCCGATATGGGGAATAGCCTTAATCCTTTTAGTTAATCTTCTAAACACATTACTTGTTGTATTGCTTGAGGATCACACATGCATTATGACCTCCGAACCCAAAAGTGTTAGATAACGCAGCTCGTATCTCCCTCTTTTGAGCTTTGTTGAATGTATAGTTTAAATTATAATCGATCTCAGGATCTATGTCTCCCTCTTCAAAGTTAATGGTTGGGGGAACTACCTGATCTCTTAAAGCTAAAATGCATAGAAGGGCTTCTAATGCACCGGCTCCTCCTAATAAGTGGCCGGTCATAGACTTAGTTGAGCTGATATTCAGCTTGTAGCTATAATCGCCAAATACGTCTAAGATTGCTTTCATCTCCGAGATATCACCTACAGGAGTAGAAGTACCGTGAACATTAATGTAGTCGATTTCCTCCGGTTGCATTTCTGCATCTTCAAGTGCATTGCGCATCACTAACTTGGCTCCCAGACCTTCGGGGTGAGATGCGGTTATATGATGAGCATCTGCCGACATGCCTCCACCTGCAACTTCTGCGTAGATTTTAGCACCTCTTGCCAATGCGTGTTCCAACTCTTCGAGGATTAGTACTGTTCCTCCTTCACCCATAACGAATCCGTCGCGACTTGCGCTAAATGGACGGGATGCTGTTTCAGGTGTATCATTACGTGTGGATAGTGCGTGCATTGAATTAAATCCGCCTACAGCCGAGGGGCTTATAGTTGATTCAGAACCACCCGTTACAAATGCATTTGCTTTACCTAAGCGAATAAGGTTGTATGCGTCTATTATAGAGTTTGTTGAGGAGGCGCAAGCCGAAACGGTTGCGTAGTTGGGACCCCTCAGTCCATAAATCATAGAGATATGCCCTGCGGCAATGTCTGCTATCATTTTCGGAATGAAAAAAGGATTGAACCTCGGACCTTTATCCTTCTCTAAATAGTATCCGCCTACTTCTTCTTCGAATGTGTTAATGCCACCAATACCTGCAGAAAAAATTACTCCAATACGATCTGTATCCTCTTTTTCAAGATCAAAACCGGCATCTTCCATTGCTTCTTTTGCAGCATGGATAGCCAATTGTGAATATCTGTCGTATTTTCTGGCCTCTTTTCGTTCGAAAAGATCCTTTGGGTCAAAGTCTTTTACTTCGCAAGCAAATTGGGTTTTAAACAACGATGCATCAAAATGAGTAATAGGTCCGGCACCACTCTTGCCCGCTATTGCGTTTTCCCACGTTGTGTTAACGTCGTTTCCTAACGGGTTAATGGTTCCCAGACCTGTTACTACTACTCTTTTTAACTCCATGAATAAAATGGATTATTTCGCGTGTTGTTCAACATACGAGATAGCGTCGCCTACACTGGAGATCTTTTCTGCTTGATCATCAGGAATTGAGATATTGAATTCTTTTTCGAATTCCATAATCAGTTCAACTGTATCAAGAGAGTCAGCCCCTAAATCATTGGTGAAGCTTGCTGTTTCTGTTACTTCAGACTCTTCAACACCTAATTTGTCGACGATAATCGATTTTACTCTTTGTGCTACTTCAGACATAACTTTTGATATTAATTAATAAATGAAAAATTTTATTCTTAAATTTGCGTTTGCAAAGTAACACAAATTTTCTCTAATTGTGCAAACTTTTAAAGACTAAAATGAATAATTGTGCACATTTTTGGGTTTTTTGTGCATAAAACACCCCTTTTATATGATATTTATAGCAGTTTTTGCCTCAGGAAGTGGAAGTAATGCCGAAAATATAGCCAATCATTTTTCTGAAAATGACAATATTAAGGTTGCTCTTATAGTTTCAAATAAGAAAGATGCTTATGTTCATGAGCGCGCAAAGAGGCTTGGAATTCCGTCCCTTACATTTAGTAAAGCAGAGTTTGATGAGGGAAGTATTGTATTGGAAGCCCTGCGTGAATATAAAATTGATTTTATCGTTCTTGCCGGCTTTCTGTTAAAGGTGTCTCAACCATTTCTTGATGCTTATCCCAATCGTATTGTAAATATTCATCCTGCTCTTCTGCCAAATTATGGAGGAAAGGGGATGTATGGCGACAGAGTGCATGAGGCGGTAAAAAACAGTGGAGATTTAAAAACCGGTATCACCATACATTATATAAATGAAAATTATGATGAAGGTGATATTGTTTTTCAATGTGAATGTGAAGTCTCGCCCGATGACTCAGTGGAAGATATTGCCAATAAGGTGCACGCTCTAGAGTATGAATATTATTCAAAGGTAATTGAAGATATAGTGAAAAAATAATGCCAAAAAGTATCTAATAATAAAATAAATTGTATCTTTGCACTCCCATAAGCGGCCGTGGCGTAATTGGTAGCCGCGCTAGACTTAGGATCTAGTGACGAGAGTCGTGGGGGTTCGAGTCCCTTCGGCCGCACATCAAAACCTCTTCAGGATTTTTCCCGGAGAGGTTTTTTTATTCTCCGTTATTTCTATTTCCCTAAAAGCGGTCTGTTTCATCCGGCCAGGGACACAACTCCCCTGTAGTTTTAAATGACGGTCGTTGCGCATCTACACTGCGAAGATGCTCTCCCAGTTCATTTGAAAGATGCTTAACAAGTTGAGGTTTTTGGTTAGAGTAATCAATAGTTTCCCCAATATCATCAGTAATATTAAAAAGCTCCTTTTTTCCGGTATCATAATAATAAATCAGTTTCCAGTCGCCTTTTCTTATACTGCTTGTAGTGCCGATACCCGGACCGGAATTTCCCCATAGATTAGGGTAGTGCCAATAAAGTGCTCTTTCATTATAGTTGCTCCTTTTCCCTTGCAGCAGGGGGATAAAGCTAACTCCATCTATAGTTTGTTTCGTTTCACAATCTCCCACTTCAGCGATATCCAGAATAGTAGGAAAGAAATCTTCTATAATAAGGTAATCATTGCATCTTGTATCTGCTTCTGCCACCCCCGGCCATTTTACAATCATTGGCACACGCACTCCTCCCTCATAAGCTGAACCCTTGCCACTGTTGAGCGGGGCATTTTGTGTGTATAGGGGCTCATCCCTCCATTGTGTTGATGTAGAGAAACCACCGTTGTCAGACATAAAGATAATTACAGTATTCTCATCGAGTTCGTTCTTCTCCAGCCAATTCATTAAATCTCCCAGGCTCTTATCCATACCTTCAATTAAAGCCGCATAAGCCGCTTCTTTTTCCGAAAGCCCTGAGTCGATATACTTTTGATAGAAACGCATATCTTTATCTATAGGAACATGTATGGCATAATGCGACATATGTAAGTAGAAAGGCTGGTTGAGTCTTTTTGCTTTGTTAAGAGCTTTAATTGCTTCAAGCGTTAAAGCTTCAGTAGCAAAAGTCTCTGTTCCCCAATACTCCTGCAGGTGGGGTACTGCATGTAGCGATGATGGTTGTCCGTCGGTTCGGTTTCCGTAATTCTGTTCTCCATAAAAACTGGCAATTCCGCCGGCTGCATGCCCCCCGATATTCACTTCGAAGCCAAAGTGATGAGGGTTCTCTCCCGGAGTATCAATAGCACCCCAATGTGCTTTACCGCAATGAATTGTATGGTAACCGCTGTTTTTTAATAATTGTGTTAATGAGGTTACTTCATATGTGAAAGGTATACCCGAAACCTGTGCAATGCCATTTACATTCCATTCAGGAAACTGAAGTACGTTGCTTTTACTGTCTGTGGTTGTATTTTTCTCAAGAGTCCAGTTGGTTACTCTGTGTCGTGCAGCATTCATGCCGGTCATAAGGCTCACTCGTGTGGGAGAACTGACTGCACTGGCGTATGCCTGAGAAAAAATCATTCCTTGCGAGGCCAGTCGCTCCATATTTGGAGTGTGATAACGCTCATTAAGTGCTGTTTTCTCTTTCCAAAAAGGCAATGAAGTGTCTTGCCAGCCCATGTCATCAACCATAAAAAGGATGATGTTGGGGCGACTGTCGGGCATTTCTGTATTTTGTGCCGATAATCCCGTAAGCGGAACCAATGTAAGTGGCAGTAAATTTTTTAATCTCATAACAATTTATCAAAAATACTCTATTTTATTATTTCCTCCGCCCTTTTTGCATTTAAACCTGTTTTTGTAAGCTTCTGTTGTATGAAAAAAAACAATATCTTTGTTTTCGCAGTCTTAAATTAAGAATATATCAAATCAATAACAATATTTTGTCAGCTCAAATGAAAAAAACAATCATCACACTACTCAATGAGTCGGTTGTCAGTTATGGCGAACTGCCCTATCTTCACGAAGCACGTTATGGTGAAGAGTATAAGTCGATAACCTACAGCCGGGTGCAGCATGAGTCGGTGCGTTTTGCTGCCGGTTTAATGGCTCTTGGCATTGAAGCAGGTGATAGAGTTGCCCTTATGTCGGAAGGGAAAAACAACTGGGTTCTTGGCGAGCTGGGAGTGTTGCATGCAGCAGCTGTATGTGTACCGCTTTCCGTTAAACTCGAGACGGAGCAGGATATTTCTTTCCGTATCAATCACTCCGGATCGGTTATGGTACTCGCTTCAGATCAGCAGATAGCAAAACTCCGCACCATCAAGGATAAGCTGCCCGGTGTAAAAAGATATATACTTCTTGATCAGATTGAGCTTGAAGGTGATGATGAGATACATTTCGATTCAGTTAAGGTGCTTGGTGATGCACTTCTTGCAACAGACAAGAAGCGGGTTGAAGAGCGAATAGCAATGGTGAAACCCGATAGTCTGGCAAATATATCCTATACTTCAGGCACTACAGCCAACCCGAAAGGTATTATGTTGTCGCACAATAACTATGTATGTAATGCAGAGCAGGCCGTTGATCACTTAAAAGGGATTCCCAGCTATTTCCGCACACTGCTAATTCTTCCGTGGGACCACTCCTTTGGGCACACTGCAGGAATTTATGCGTTTATGAAGAGTGGTGCTTCAATTGCCTCGGTGGCAGCCGGAAAATCAGCAATGGAGATTCTCCGCAATGTACCCAGGAGCCTTAAAGAAACAAACCCGCATCTGCTGATGAGTGTTCCCGCTCTTGCAGCCAACTTCAGAAAAAGTATAGAGACAGGTATCGAGAAAAAAGGCAAAACAGCCAATAAAATGTTTAAGCAAGGACTTAAAGTTGCCTATAAGTATAATGGAGAAGGGTATAATAAGGGGCGTGGCAAACGTGCATTTCTAAAGCCTTTGGTTGCGTTTTACGACCGTGTTATATTCTCAAAAATAAGAGAGAGCTTTTCGCCTGATCTCCAGTATTTCATTGGCGGAGGAGCACTTCTTGATATAGAGCTTCAAAGATTCTTCTATGCTATAGGGATACCAATGTATCAGGGCTATGGCCTGTCTGAGGCATCACCTGTAATTTCAGCAAACTCCGTTCATGAGCACAAACTAGGTTCATCGGGTAAAACTATGCCCCGGATGGAAATTCGTATTGGTGATGATAATATGAATCCGCTTCCTGTGGGAGAGAAGGGAGAAATACTAATCCGCGGAGGTAATGTTATGCTGGGCTACTGGAAGAACGCTGAAGCAACGGCCGAAACCATTGTTGATGGCTGGCTCCGCACAGGCGATATGGGATATCTCGATTCCGACGGCTATCTGTATGTTCTTGGGCGTACAAAATCGTTGCTTATAAGTAATGATGGAGAGAAATTCTCGCCCGAAGGAATTGAAGAGTCGATAATGGCAAAATCCGAATATATAAATCAGTGCGTGCTGCATAATAACCAAAGCCCCTATACCACAGCAGTTCTAACTCTCAACAGCGATGCGCTTAAACGGCGCACCACAGATGCATCAGAAGCCTCGCAGATTATTGCAGGAGAGCTGGCCGAATACTTAAAGGGTGGTAAGTTCGACGGGCTATTCCCTTATCGCTGGATCCCTTCCGCTTTCGCAATTATCGAAGAGCCCTTTAGTGAGAAAAACGGACTTGTTAATTCAACTCTCAAGATAGTAAAGCATAAGGTCTACGAAAAGTATGCCGATGAGATAGATATGCTGCATACAGTTGATGGAAAGAAGCATGATTCGGAGCACAATATAAGTGTGCTGAAGAAGTTGCTTGGATAATTAATTATATAATCAAAAAATATTACGTATGAAAGCAAAAGAGTACACCAACGGAGAAATTACTATTGTATGGAAACCCGGCATTTGCACCCATTCGGGTATTTGTGTAAGAACTTTACCAAATGTATATAAACCAAACGAAAGGCCGTGGATTCAGATGGAGAATGCCATTAGCAGTGAGATGATAGATCAGGTTGCAAAATGTCCTTCAGGAGCATTGAGTATTAAAAAGTAGTATTTGTCAGTTTTGAGGGTAGATATTAATAGCCAGAAGATTGAGCTTATAAGCCCGGTTAGCTCTGAACAGAAATATCCATATATAGGTAATGTGCAGGCCGGATTTCCATCGCCTGGCGATGACTTTTTTCACGATTATATCAGTCTTGATGAGCTGCTTGTAGAGCATAAAGAGACTACTTTTTTTGCGAAAGTAACGGGCAGTTCAATGAGCAACGACTTTAATGATGGCGACCTGCTAATTATTGATAAAAGTCTGGAGTGGGAGGAGAACCGCATTGCGCTCTGTTATATAGACGGGGAATTCACTTTGAAGCGTATCAAGCTTAAGGATGGCAAGTGTTTTCTTGTACCGTCTAATCAGGGTTTTCCTCTTGTTGAAGTTGATTATGAGAAGGGAGTGTCTATATGGGGTATTGTAAAATATTCAATACGAAAGCATTAGTATTATGTACGCACTTGTCGATTGCAATAACTTTTACGCTTCTTGCGAAAGGGTGTTCAACCCTTCGTTAAGAGAGGTCCCTATTGTTGTGCTCAGCAACAACGACGGGTGTGTTATTGCACGTTCAAATGAAGCAAAGGCACTTGGTATTCCGATGGGTGCACCAGCTTTTGAGAATGAGTATATCTTTCGTAGAAATGGAGTTAAGGTTTTTTCTGCAAACTTCCCGCTTTATGGCGATATGAGTCGCCGCGTTATGAGCCTGCTCTCCAGGTTCAGTCCTGAGCAGGAGATATACTCCATCGACGAATGTTTCCTGAACTTTGAAGGTATTAAGGTAGATCTGCATAAGTATGGTTTGCAGATGAAATATTGTGTAGAGAAAGGAACCGGAATTCCGATAAGTGTGGGGATTGGACCAACCAAAGCCCTGTCTAAAACAGCTAATAGAATAGCCAAGAAGTTTGCAGATATTACCGGAGGCTGCTATGTAATAGATAGCGAGGAGAAGCGACTCAAAGCTCTTAGATGGCTAAAGGTTGAAGATATTTGGGGAGTGGGACGCAGAAGTGCCAGAAAACTTTACTCTATTGGTGTTTATAAAGCTCTGGATTTTGTAAACCTTCCTGAGTCGTGGGTTTTAAAAAATATGACAGTAACCGGACTAAATCTGCAAAGAGACCTGAAAGGTATTCCAACTATTGAGATGATGCCTGCAGAGAAAAAAAAGAGTATAGCCACAACCCGTACTTTCGAGAATGAGATCAGTTCATTTGATGAGCTTAGGGAACGAATAGCAACTTTCACTTCAATGAGTGCTGAGAAGTTGCGCGAACAAAAAGTTTTGTGCAAAAGAGTTGTGGTTTTCCTTGAAACAAACCGGTTCAGAAGTGCAGACTCTCAGTATAATCCCTCTTTTTTGGTTAAGCTCCCTTATCCAACCAGCTCCACTATTGAGTTGGTGAAGTTTGCAAACAGTGCTCTCAGGCAGATGTACAGAGACAGCGTGTCATTTAGAAGAGGCGGAGTCGTATTAATGGATTTTGTTGATATCAATCAGTATCAGCCTTCGCTGTTTTTCAATTCTAATCCAAAGCACAAAAAGCTTATGGAGGTTATTGATAATCTTAATAATAAATATCACAAAGATGTTGTTCGACTTGCTTCGCAGGATGCCAAAAAGCATAAGATGAAGCAACAGCATCTTTCAAAACATTATACTACCGACATAAATGATATTATTACTGTGAAACTTTAAAATCTTACTTTTTGTGTGACTTTTCAGGTAAATCGCACATTTTGCAGCCACCGCAATACGACGAGGTTTTCTTTGTGAAAAAGAACCTGTATAAACTGCGCAAAACAATAAATACTGCAGCAACACCTATTATAATAACTATAAACAGCTGTAGATCCATAATAATTTATATAAATAAACTGCCAATCCGGTAAACCAGAAATGCCATCAACCATGCTAAGCCGGTTGAATAAAAAACGCTGAAAAGAGCCCATTTCCATGAGTTAGACTCTTCTTTAATAGCAACAACAGTAGCTACACATGGGAAGTAAATCAGCACAAACAAGAGAAAGCCGATCGCAACCAGGGGCGTAAACACTTGTGATCCATCAGCATGGGTTTCAGACAGCAACCGCTCCTGAAGCGACTGCTGATCTTCGCTGTCACCCGTATACAGCACCCCCATAGTGCTTATAACAATTTCCTTTGCCGCCATACCCGAAAGCAGACTGACAGATATTTTCCAGTCGAACCCCAGCGGTCGCATAACTGGCTCAATAAACTTGCCAATGGTTCCTATGAACGAGTTCTCCTGATGTTCGGTATTCCATGTTTTCTCTAATCCGGAGAGAAGCAGGTCTCTCTCTTCTCCGCTAATCTCATTGCCTGAATACTTGCTCTCCACCTGAGCAATCTGATTTTGCAGCTCCTCGCTCCAATTACCCTCACGAGGGAAATAACCGAGAAACCAAATAATTATTGAAGCCAGCAGAATAGGACCGCCCATTTTTCTCAGATACTGACTCGACCTGTCCCACATGTGAATCATAATCGACTTAAAAGTGGGCATTCTGTATGGAGGCAGCTCCATAACAAATGGAGTGTCTTCCTCCTTAAAAAGAGTTTTGCGAAATAAAAGTGCGGTTAAAGCGGCAATCACAATACCAAACACATAAAGTCCCAGTAAAATGAGACTGGCATATTTTGAGAAGAAAGCACTCACAAATAGGATATAAACCGGAAGCCTTGCGCTGCACGACATGAATGGCACAATAAACATGGTAATCATCCTGCTGCTGCGGCTCTCAATTGTGCGTGTTGCCATAATTGCAGGAACGTTGCAGCCAAAACCCATTATGAGCGGTATAAACGATTTCCCGTGCAGCCCGATCTTCTGCATAAGCTTATCCATTATAAATGCAGCCCTTGCCATATATCCTGAGTCCTCCATAAAGGATATAAAAAGATAGAGAATTACAATATTGGGAAGAAATACAATAACCCCTCCAACTCCGCCTATTACCCCATCAACAATAAGATCCTTGAGCGGACCCTCATTCATGTTCGCCCTGACTGTGTTGCCAAGTTGAGCAACTAACCATTCAATCCACTCCATAGGGTAGTTACCCAGTCGGAAGGTAGCTTCAAACATAATCCACATGAACAGAAAGAACAGAGGAAACCCGACATATTTATTAGTAACAATAGCATCAATAAGCTTAGTCTTCTCGGCAAACTGAGTCTTGTCGGTCAAGGTTTCTTTCAATCCCCCCGCTATAAATCCATACCTGGCATTGGTAATGGCCGACTCCGGATCCTCTCTTAAAAGTTTTTCAATATAATTTCGCTCCTTATCCCTTCGATACAAAATCTGCTCATAATTGGGGATAGAGCTTATGTATCTCTCCACATCCTTGTCGCCCTCAAGCAGTTTCAGGCACACCGACCTCAGTGGCATTCCTCTTTTAGGCTGAAAATGCTTACCCAGATCCCTTTCCATCACGGAAATAGATTTCTCCAGTACTCTCCCGTAGGGTATATGCACAAAATTATGCTCGTTGGTATTATAGACCTTAATAACCTCATCAAGCAGCTGAGGAATACCCTCACCCCGTTTGCCAACAGTAGGCACAATCGGAGTATTTATAAGAGAGCTGAACTTCTCATAGTCGAAAGTCCTTCCACTCTGCTCAAGCTCATCATACATATTGAGGGCAATAACCATTGGAAACTCCAGATCAATCAGCTCCGTAGTAAGGTAAAGATTCCTTTCTAGCACTGATGCCGACACCACGTTTATAATAACATCAGGTTGTTCATCCTGAATATGCTTCCTTACAAAAAGTTCTTCGGGAGAGTAGGCAGACATTGAATAAGTGCCTGGCAAGTCCACCAAAGTAAAGGAGTAACCGTTGTGCTTTAGTGTACCCTCTTTTGAGTTCACCGTCACCCCTCCGTAGTTACCCACATGCTCGTGCGACCCCGATGCAAGATTAAAAATTGAGGTCTTCCCTGAGTTGGGATTCCCAACAAGAGCCACCTTTATGTTCTTTTCAGGCTTAATATGTTTTGAGATTTTGGAGACAGAACCACCATACTCTTCTGTATCATTTTTTATCCGCTTTTCATATTCAACATCGCTAATATCAACATCACCATTGCCATTTACCGTCTCATTTTTAAGCATGGAAATTTCTATCAAAACAGCCTCACTACGCCGTAATGACACCTCATAATCCATTATCTCGTACTTTATCGGATCTTTTAATGGTGCATTTAATATAGAAGTAACTTCCTCGCCGCGTACAAATCCCATTTCCAGAATTCGTTTTCTGAAAGCTCCGCTACCATTTACCTTTTTGATGTATGCTTGTTTACCTGTTTGAAGTTCTGACAGACGCATGAAATAAATGATTATAATTTATCCTTCAATTAATATACTATCGGGATTATCAGATCGAACGCAAAGATAAAGATACTGTGTGTTAATACAACCAAACCTATAAATAGATGTGAATAGCTGATAAGTTTCGTCTATAAGCCCCCTTTTGCAAAGGAACTCCATATTAAGTATCAAGACTATACCAAGATATGAGTATATTTTATAAGTCAAATAGCATTCTTTAGTTATTTTTGTTTAACTTAGTACTAAGTTTCTTTGTAGAATAGAATAATTGGCGACAGGAGTCTCCATAAACAATAAAGCATTAAATATGGAATACAGAATAGAAAAAGACACATTAGGTGAGGTAAAAGTGCAGGCAGATAAATTGTGGGGAGCTCAAACAGAGCGCTCAAGAAATAATTTTAAGATTGGTGCTCCTGCATCAATGCCAAAAGAGATAATCTACGGATTTGCTTATCTTAAAAAAAGTGCAGCATATGCCAACCATGAGCTGGGAGTTCTGCCTATAGAAAAGCGAGATTATATTGCAAAGGTATGTGATGAAATACTTGAAGGAAAGCATGACGACCATTTTCCTTTGGTTATTTGGCAGACCGGCTCGGGCACACAGAGTAATATGAATGTTAATGAGGTTATTGCAAACCGCGCTCACCAGTTGGCCGGCAAAGCTATTGGCGAAGGTGAGCCAACACTGTTTGCCAATGATGACGTTAATAAGTCGCAGTCCTCCAACGACACATTCCCCACCGGAATGCACATAGCCTGTTATAAAAAAGTGGTTGAGACAACATTACCCGGATTAAAACAACTTCATAAATCCCTCGAAGCTAAGTCCGAAGAAATGGCAGATGTTGTGAAGATTGGTCGCACTCACCTTATGGATGCCACCCCCCTCACACTCGGTCAGGAGTTCAGCGGATATACAGCGCAACTTGGCTATGGTATTCGTGCCATAGAAAACACGCTGCCCCATCTGTCGGAATTGGCGTTGGGAGGTACAGCTGTGGGAACCGGACTAAACACTCCACAGAATTACGATACAACAGTTGCTAAGTATATTGCAGATTTCACGGGACATCCTTTTGTTACAGCGCCTAATAAGTTTGAGGCACTTGCTGCGCATGATGCAGTTGTGGAGACACACGGAGCTCTGAAACAGGTGGCTGTTGCACTAAATAAGATTGCAAATGATATCCGATTGCTGGCATCGGGACCAAGAAGCGGTATCGGCGAAATAATAATACCCACTAACGAGCCGGGCTCATCAATTATGCCGGGTAAGGTTAATCCTACCCAGTCGGAGGCCCTTACCATGGTCTGTGCGCAGGTTATGGGCAACGATGTAGCCATATCAGTGGGAGGAATGCAGGGACATTTCGAGCTGAATGTATTTAAGCCTGTGATGGCTGCTGATTTTCTTGAAAGTGCACAACTGCTGGGAGATGCAGCAGTTTCATTTGACGTTCACTGCGTATCAGGAATAGAGCCAAATAAACCCCGCATAAAGGAGTTGCTGGATAATTCGCTTATGCTCGTAACTGCGCTTAACACTAAAATTGGCTACTATAAAGCTGCAGAAATTGCCAATACTGCTCATAAAAACGGAACAACGTTGAAAGAAGAGGCGGTGCGACTTGGTTATGTTTCTGAAGAAGATTTTGACAAGTGGGTGCGACCGGAAGATATGATTGGTCCCATGGATAAATAGAAGTTAGAAAAATAGGTAAGTCTAAAATAAATAATTTTATAAACGGTGTCGTTTTACGGTGCCGTTTTTTATTTGTATTTTTGTCTCTCCAACATCAAGAAACTAAATAATTATCAACTACATAAAACTAAACATTATCTATGGCAACAAAACCATTCGTTTACCAGGACCCATTTCCCATGTCGGAGGATAAAACTGAGTTTTATTTACTCACAAAAGAACACGTATCAACAGCAATCTTTGAAGGAGAAGAGATTCTGAAAGTGTCTAAAGAGGGATTAACTCTATTGGCTCAAAATGCATTTCGCGATGTGCAATTCCTTCTACGTCCCGAGCATCAGGAGCAGGTGGCTCAAATACTAAGAGACCCTGAAGCAAGCGAAAACGACAAATTCGTTGCTCTTACATTCCTGCGCAATGCTGAAATATCAGCTAAAGGGGTACTTCCATTTTGTCAGGATACCGGAACAGCAATTATAATGGGTAAGAAAGGGAATCAGGTTTGGACTGATGGTGACGATGAAGAGGCACTGTCGAGAGGAGTTTACAACACTTATGTAAATGAGAACCTGCGTTACTCACAAAACGTTGCACTTAATATGTATGATGAGATTAACACAGGAACTAACCTGCCTGCGCAAATCGACCTCTACTCTGTTAAGGGTAATGAATATAACTTTCTTTGTATAGCAAAGGGCGGGGGATCTGCCAACAAAACTTACCTATATCAGGAAACAAAAGCTCTGCTTAATCCAGATAAGCTTGAAAGCTTTCTGATAGAGAAGATGAAATCGCTGGGCACAGCTGCTTGTCCTCCCTACCACCTTGCGTTTGTTATAGGAGGAACTTCGGCAGAAGTTAACCTTAAAACCGTAAAAATGGCTACTGCAAAGTATTACGACAATCTTCCAACAGAAGGTAATGAGCACGGACAGGCATTCAGAGATATAGAAATTGAGAATAAGCTTAAAAAAGCTTCTGAAGACTTAGGCTTGGGAGCACAGTTTGGCGGTAAATATTTTGCTCATGATATTAGAGTAATCCGCTTGCCGCGTCACGGGGCATCTGTGTTGGTAGGAATGGGTGTTTCATGCTCGGCCGACCGTAATATAAAGGCTAAAATAAACAAAGAGGGTATCTGGATTGAGAAAATGGAAGATAATCCTGCACGATTGATCCCTGAGGAATATCTGCAGCCGGGCGAAGATGGTGGTGTTAATATCGACCTGAACCGACCGATGCAAGAGATTCTTGAAGATCTCTCACAGTATCCCGTTTCCACCCGTCTTTCGTTGAACGGAACAATTATCGTTGGTCGCGATATTGCCCATGCCAAGCTTAAAGAGAGAATTGAGAGCGGAGAGGGCTTACCTCAATATATAAAGGATCACCCAATTTATTATGCGGGACCGGCCAAAACCCCAGAAGGATATGCTTCAGGGTCTATGGGACCAACTACTGCCGGCCGCATGGACTCGTATGTAGATCTGCTGCAATCTCACGGAGGTAGTATGGTGATGCTTGCCAAGGGTAACAGAAGTAAACAGGTAACAGATGCCTGTAAGAAGCATGGTGGTTTTTATCTGGGCAGTATTGGCGGACCAGCAGCAATTCTTGCACAGGAGAGCATTAAGAGCCTTGAGTGTGTAGAGTATCCCGAATTGGGTATGGAAGCAATATGGAAAATAGAGGTTGAAGATTTTCCGGCATTTATTTTAGTAGATGATAAAGGTAACGATTTCTTTGAAGTGGTTACTCAGCCCAACTGCTCGTTTTCATAATAATAAACATCAAGACGTTTTTAATAATTAAAATAGTATTAGCGTGAAAAGGAAATTAATATTAATGATAGCCCTTATTGCAGGAGTTACTTTAGTTGCGGCGCAAACCCGTACTGAGATGACCCTTGAGAAAGGGTGGAAGTTTACCCGTGTGGATGATGTGAGATCATTTGAGGTGAGTTTCGATGATAGCGGGTGGGAATCGGTGCGTGTACCCCACGACTGGGCAATATACGGGCCTTTCGATAAACAGAACGATATCCACTATATGGCAATTGTTCAGGATGGTCAGACTTCTGCCATTGAGCATTACGGTAGAACAGGAGGTTTACCCTTTACCGGAGCGGGGTGGTACAGAACAAGCTTTTCTGTTCCCGATTTCTCAGCCGACAAACAGGTAACCGTCAAGTTTGACGGTGCAATGAGTAATGCACGTGTTTATGTTAATGGCAACGAGGTGGGGTTCTGGCCATACGGCTACAACACCTTTCATTTTGATATCACAGGATATTTAAATGAAGATGGTAGGGATAATAAGCTTGCGGTGCGACTGGAGAATCCTGAGGAGAGTTCGCGGTGGTATCCGGGAGCGGGGCTTTATCGCAACGTTCATATCATTACTACAAACAAAGATCATATCCCTATTTGGGGAACATATATAACAACACCTGAGGTAAATAACGAATTTGCCCGGGTAAACATAAGAACTAAGACAGAGACTGCCGGAGAGGGGGTTTATAAGTTGAAAACAGAGATTTTCGACGGAGCTTCAAATCTTGTATCTTCAGCTGAATCAGAGCTGACAAAATTTGATTTAGGTGAGATATCTCAGGATCTTATAGTTCAGAGTCCCAAACTGTGGGATATCAAACAACCAAATCTTTATAGTGCAGTATCAAGACTGTATAAAGATGGACAACTTGTTGATGAATATACAACACCGTTTGGTATCAGGACTATTGATGTAGTTGCTGATGAAGGGTTTTATCTGAATGGCCGACTCATTAAATTCCAGGGTGTTTGCTTACATCACGATTTAGGTCCTCTCGGAGCTGCTGTTAACGACGCCGCAATTCGTCGCCAGATAAAAATTATGCAGGATATGGGTGTAAATGCTATCCGTACTGCCCATAATATGCCGTCGCCCGATTTCGTCAGAATTGCTGATGAGATGGGTATGATGGTTATGGCAGAATCTTTTGACGGATGGAGAATACCAAAAGTAAGAAATGGCTATAATCTTTATTTTGATGAATGGGCAGAGAAAGATCTGGTAAACCTTATTCATAATTTCAGAAACAGTCCGAGTGTTATAATGTGGTGCATTGGCAATGAAGTTGAGGAGCAAAGCAATCCGCAAGGAGCAAGAGTTGCCCGTTTCCTTCAGGATATTGTACACAGAGAAGACCCGACGCGCCCTGTTACTAACGGTATGGACAGACCTGATCATGTATTCTCTAATTATATGGCTGCCACAATTGATGTTCCCGGGTTCAACTATCGCTCTTTCCGTTATCAGGAGGCATACGATAAACTTCCTCAACAAGTAATACTGGGCTCTGAAACAACATCAGCTTTAAGCTCACGAGGAGTATATAAATTTCCGGTAGAACGCAAGGCAATGGCTATGTACGACGATAATCAGGCTTCTTCATATGATGTGGAGCATGCTTCATGGTCTAATCTCCCTGAAGACGATTTTATTCAGCATGATGACCTTCATTTTACTATGGGAGAATTTATTTGGACAGGTATCGATTATCTAGGTGAGCCAACTCCATACTATAGCAACTGGCCAAGTCACAGCTCTTTGTTTGGAGCAGTTGATCTGGCAGGAATTCCAAAAGATAGATTTTATCTTTACAGAAGTCACTGGAACAAAGAAGAGGAAACCCTTCATATTCTTCCTCACTGGAACTGGGAAGGCAGGGAAGGTGAAGCAACACCAATTTTTGTTTACACTAATTACCCATCAGCCGAACTATTTATAAATGGTGTAAGTCAGGGTATACGTACAAAAGATCTCTCAGTTGAACTTGAAGGCAGCTATACCGCCGAGGCTCAAAAATCGTTTGAGCGTCAGAAGAGATATCGCCTAATGTGGATGGATACCAAATATCAACCGGGAACAGTTAAGGTGGTTGCATATGATGATAATGGCAACGCTGTTGCAGAGAAAGAGATTAAAACTGCCGGCAAGCCACACCAGCTGGTACTTGAAGCCGACAGGAATGTTATAACAGCTGATGGTAAAGACCTGTCATTTATAACAGTATCTGTAGTTGACAGAAACGGAAATCCTTGTCCTAATGTGAACGAGCTGGTGAAATTCAATGTTAAGGGAGCAGGCTCCTATCGTGCAGGTGCAAACGGAGACCCAACGAGTCTTGACCTGTTTCACCTTCCACAGATGCACCTGTTCAACGGCAAACTTGTTGCAATTGTAGAATCTTCAGAAACACCCGGAACCATTACTCTTGAAGCAACAGCAAAAGGGTTGCGTAAAGGGAGTATAAAGATTCAGACTAAATAATTATATTATAAGAAGTTTTTGTAAAAGGTCAGCTCACAAGAGTTGGCCTTTTATTATTTAGTTTCTAAAACCGGAGTTTCATAATTTGAATCAATAAACAATTGATCCACTCCATCTACATTCTTAAAACCGATAGAAGTGATAAACATATTTCTTGGATGAATGTTGTTTGCATCATTATGAGCATGAAAAACTTTTTTCCATTCTCCTGATTTATCTTTAAATGATGAGCTGTGTCCTACACCAACTAAATCTCCCGGCATTTGTAGCAGAGGATTATGCGGGTATTTTGTCCATTCTCCCATAATATCGGTTGCCACAGCGCAGCCTATACCATAATACTGACTCTCGTAGCTGTTTGCAGAGTACGTCATATAATACAGACCATTGTGTTTAATAACAAAAGCGCCCTCATTAACTCGCGGCCATACCTCCTCCCACTCTTGCGAAACATGAATGCAAGGATGCAGGGTCTCCTTTTTAATTGTCATTAAATCATCCTCAAGTTCAGCCACCCATATATTCAATCCATCATTAAACCTGTCGAAGAAAAGATATGGCGTACCATCATCATCAATAAAAAGAGAGTTATCTATTGTTTTTTCTCCTTCAATCATTGGTTTCTGCTCCTCCTGAATAAATGGTCCGTATGGTGAATTGGAAGTTGCTACGCACATATGTTCTTCAGCAGAATAATACATATAAAACTTTCCGTTAACGTAATACACCTCAGGTGCCCAGAACCATTTATCACCATAAGAGTCATTCTTGTGCAAAGCCAGACCATTACGCGAGTTTTTCACCCTTCTCCATGTCTTTAAGTCGTCCGAGACCATAACTTCAATTCCATCGGCAGCACCAGTTCCATATGCATAGTATGTATCCTCATGAAATAGAATAAACGGATCAGCCAGTGGAACCAATCTTGCCGGGATAATATCCTCAACTTCATTTTTTTGATTATTTGAACATGAAAGCAGTAAAGAAGTCAGTACGATTAAAGTAAGTCCGATTCTCATTTTATTGATAGTTTTAATTTAACCTTGATTTAAATGCGTTTTATACTGCAATAATAGCAGTTTTTCATTTATCCAACAAGAAATCAAGTCCGATCTTTCTCTGGAAATAGGTTATATATGGCTTATAAAAATATAAGGAATCAATAAGCAACCAATAAGCGATCACCAGAGATGGTATAGACTTGGTATAAATTTAACAGAGAATCTTACTTAAGCATCCACTCAATTAATTCGAGCATAAATTGTTTATTATCCTTCCCGTTCCAGGATATTGTAGTCTCTGATCTTTTTTCATCAACCCCACCTAAAAACAGGGCAACCATTGTTTCTCCAAATGCCGCTATTTTGCCTCCATT
>CAZYNA010000006.1:23801-53944 GCA_964648775.1 uncultured Proteiniphilum sp.
CCGTGTGGAATATTCTTTAAGCAATACCGGTAAATCTTTAATTCCAATTATACAAACTTTGATTGAGTGGGGGGAGAGTCATTTTGAAGAAGTGACTAAATAGTGAAAAACATAGATTTTGCCTATCTTTGCATTCCCAAATAATAAAAGAAATGGCAAGAAAAAGGAAACAACTTCCTGTTTTGGAGAATGTGGTTATAACTGATGTAGCAGCCGAAGGCAAGGCTTTTGCCAAGGTTGACGGGATGGCTGTTTTTGTGCCATTTGTTGTTCCGGGTGATGTGGCAGACATACAACTGACACGCAGGAAACAGAGTTTTGCCGAAGGAAGGGTTGTGAATTTTCATCAGTACTCCAACAAGAGAGCTGAGCCTTTTTGCCAGCATTTTGGTGTTTGTGGTGGTTGCAAATGGCAGATTTTACCTTATGAGGAACAGATAAAATATAAGCAAAAGCAGGTGGAAGATAACCTGGAACGAATTGGCAAGATTGATTTGCCTGAGATAACCCCCATACTTGGTGCGCCGAAAGATACTTTTTACAGAAACAAGCTTGAGTTTACTTTTTCTGATAAGAGATGGCTTACAGAAGAGGAGATATCCTCAAACAATGAGATATTGAGGAAGGATGCGCTTGGATTTCATATTCCCGGAATGTTTGACAAGGTTCTGGATATTGAGAAATGCTGGCTGATGGACGACTACTCAAACCTTATAAGGAATGGGGTTAGGGAGTTTTGTTTAAAAAACAATTATTCTTTTTTCGATCTTCGTAACCAGGAGGGGTTAATGCGCACGCTGATTATTAGAAACAGTTCTATTGGCGAATGGATGGTGATTGTTGTTTTTTATGAGGATGATGAGGTGAAGCGCAAAAATCTGATGGACTTTATTAAATCGGAATTTCCGGAGATAACTTCGTTGCTGTATATCATTAACCGGAAAGGGAATGACACAATTACCGACCAGGAGGTTATAGTGTGGAATGGTCGCGATTATATCTTCGAGGAAATGGAGGGGTTAAAGTTTAAGATTGGGGCTAAGTCGTTTTATCAGACTAATAGCGAACAGGCTCTTCATTTATATGAAATAGCGAGGGATTATGCGCAGCTTACAGGTGAGGAGTTGGTGTATGATCTTTATACGGGTACGGGAACAATAGCTAATTTTGTTGCACGCAATGCCTCAAAAGTGATTGGTATTGAGTATGTGGAGGATGCAATTGAAGACGCAAAGGTGAATTCTGAAATTAACGGGATAGAAAATACACTTTTCTTTGCAGGAGATATGAAGGATGTACTTACTGCAGAATTTATTGAAGCACATGGCAAACCGGATGTAATTATAACCGATCCGCCACGTGCCGGCATGCATGATGATGTGATTAAAGCAATACTGCTGGCAGAGCCGAAGAGGATTGTGTATGTTAGTTGCAACCCGGCAACACAGGCACGCGACTTAAGTCTGCTGGACGAAAAGTACAGGGTTGAAAAAGTGCGGCCTGTTGATATGTTTCCACACACTCACCATGTTGAGAATGTAGTTCTGTTAATTAACCGGCTCAACAGTGAAGCCTTGATTCCTTAATCCTTCAATTATTCCATGTTCACCTGGAAGGTGAAGACAGCCAACTGCAATGAATGATGATTTTTCGGTCATAATTGCAGGCAGTTTTTCCACCCACTCGTCATTTCTGTTTTTATTGATTGCCTCTTTCTCTTCTTCTGTACTTGGGCAGGGATCGTTTGGAATTTCCTTTTCATAAAGTTCAAGAAGTGCATTTATATCCTGAGCATGATATGCAACCTGCAAATCATCCATTTGCTGCTTAAGCAGCTCGGGGTTTTTTACCATGCAAACAAGCAGTTCCGCCTGCCTCTCAAGTGTTTGCGAGTTAAGCAACACCTCAATCTGATCATTCGTTGTTTCTAACCCCAATACCGGTCTGTTCCTTTTTAGCGCTTCATTCTGAAAATGTTGGTCGAGCCCCGTTTCTGTGGCAGATATTGAGGGGTAAAACTTTTGATATAATGTTACAGAAATAAGGTTCGATAGCATTGCAGGCTTAAGAGTGCCAAGCTGTTCGAGTCCCACACCAAGGAGGCTCATGAGAGTGCTGTCTACCAGATACATGTCGTCATATGAGAGAAGCGACTGGTAAGTTACGCCTTGTGGCATAGTTGATTCGCTCATTATTTGCATCTGCATTTCCATCATTTTACTCATATCAAGCTCACCAACAGTTTGTTCAGTGCTTTCAAAAGCTTCATTAACTCCCGCAACAGAGTCAAGAAAATTAAGCGGAACAAGATGGTGAGTTCCAAAAATATAAGAAGGTTTTTCTAAGCCATTTCCCGATACTTTCCATAATAAAGAGTTGGCTTGGTTGCTTGACGAGCCTGTGCAGGAAATCATATATAACAATCCCGCAATCAGTAAGATAAATTTAGTTTGTTTCATTATAAAAATTAAATATTGTTTTTGTAGTTGGCTGTTGCCATATTTTTTTTGTCGATACCAATAAAATCAAAGAGTAACCAGAATATTGTGAAAGATGGAATAATATCAGTTCCCGGCAGAAGCTCCTCAATAAATGTGATAAAAGATGTGTATTTACCTCTTTTGTCGCCAAACATTTTATAGCTGATTGATGCAGCTGCCGGAGCCCACAGGATGTCTAAAAACAGACCTACTACCGGTATTGCGACAGACAACATACCCACCGCATCCAGCAGAACACACTTAATCAGTTTTTTGTATTTATTATCCATAATCTGATCTCCTTATTAGAAGCCTTTGAAAAAAAATCAGGGGAAATTTTCCATTTCCCCAACTGTAATACAAAGGTATAATATATATTAAGTTGTAGCTGAAGTCTCGATAGGTGTATAAGATCTTTGCTGAAGTTCCCTATCCATAGTGTAAATACCCAGACCGTTATCTCCGATTAGCTTAAGGGCATCAATCATTGACTGGGCGTTTTCCTCCTCTTCAACCTGTTCGTTTACAAACCATTGAAGCATATTTTCAGTTGCATAATCATTCTCGGAGCGGGCAATAGATACCAAATCATTTATGAGTGAGGTAACCACACGCTCGTGGCTGAGTGCATCCTCATAAGCACTTAGTGCCGATTTCCAGCTGATTTGAACCTTCTCAATGGGCAATAACTCAACTTTATTACCTTTAGCGATAAGATAGTTCATAAATTTATGTGCATGATCTTGCTCTTCCTTAAACTGCACCATAAACCAGTTTGCGAAACCGGGCAGTCCCTTGTTTGAAAAATGGACCGACATGGACAGGTAAAGGTATGCAGACCAAAGCTCAGCGTTAACCTGCTTATTTATTGCAGTTTCTAATTTTTTGCTTACCATTATTATTCTAATTTTGTGGTTCAACTTTAACATAATAAAAACGTTTCACTGCTGAAAATGTTTAGAGAAAACGGATTAGTATTATTCTTAACCTATTCAAAAAATTACGCTATTTACAATAAATTAAATTAATTGCTATCTTTGTAAACTTGTTCTTTATATAATTAGGCGCTCTGATGCAGTTTTAGGTAGGAACAGATTTTTTTTAATTTTCTTGAAATGAATCTTCTAAGAGAAAAAATGATGAAATATGATGCCCCGCAGCGTGCGAAGGCTGCCGGTATCTATCCCTATTTCAGGGCAATTGAAAGCGACCAGGACACTAAGGTTGTGATAAATGGTAAAGAGGTTCTTATGTTTGGATCCAATGCTTATCTGGGACTTACCAATCACCCTAAAGTAAAAGAGGCTGCTATTGAAGCCACAAAAAAATATGGAACAGGCATGGCAGGTTCCCGTTTTTTGAATGGAACGCTTGATATTCATCTCGAACTGGAGAGAAAACTGGCAAACTTTATGGATAAGGATGAAGCTATAGTTTTTTCTACGGGCTTTTCTGTAAATGAGGGTGTGTTAGGATGTCTGACAGGGAGGGAGGACTATATTATTTGGGACGAAAGAGATCATGCTTCGATAATTGAGGGTCTTAGAACATCTTTTTCCACAAAATATAAATTCAGGCATAACGACATGAAGTCTTTGGAAAAGCAGCTAAAGCGCTGCAATTCTCAAAGCGTGAAGCTCATTGTTGTAGACGGCGTGTTTAGCATGGAAGGAGATTTGGCGGATCTTCCTGAAATAGTGAAGCTTGCAAAAAAATACAATGCCAATATTATGGTTGATGAAGCACATAGTATTGGTGTTTTAGGCAAAAAATACAGCGGCAAGGGAGTATGCGACCATTTCGGGCATCTTGATGATGTGGATTTGATAATGGGAACTTTTAGTAAATCGCTTGCATCAATAGGAGGATTTATAGTAGGTGATTATCCTGTGATTAACTATCTCAGGCATAATGCACGCACAAATATATTTAGCGCCAGTATTACTCCCGCTGCTACTGCTGCTGCATCTGCTGCTCTTGATATTCTGAAAGCTGAACCTGAGAGGGTGAAGAGATTATGGGAGCTGACCTACTATGCAATTAATCAGTTTAAAGAAAGAGGATTTGAACTCGGACCTACTTCCACACCAATTATGCCACTGTATGTGAGGGATAATGATAAAACATTCCTGATAACCAAGCTGCTTTTTGAGGAGGGTATTTTTGTAAATCCGGTTGTTTCACCAGGTGTTGCTCCCGGAGATACGCTTATCAGGTTTTCACTAATGGCAACTCATACAAAAGAGCAGATAGATATTGCGATTGACAATATTGCAAAGGTGTTTAAGAAGTTGGGATTACTGTAATTTAATACTTTGCTGAAAAACAATGTTATTTAACATCAACATAACGGCTTAATTCACAAATAAACCGTACATTTGCATGCAATAAAAATTTAAAAGGTAAAACTTATGTCATTTATTGCAGATAAAATTGTTATGGAGGGTCTTACTTTTGACGACCTCCTTTTAGTCCCGGCCTATTCTCAGGTGCTGCCGCGTGATGTTGACCTCAGAACAAAATTCTCAAGAAATATTACTCTTAATGTTCCAATGGTGTCTGCTGCTATGGACACTGTTACAGAAACTGTTATGGCAATCGCTATAGCCCGTGAGGGTGGTATAGGAGTTATTCATAAGAATATGAGTATTGAGGAAC
The DNA here is from genome assembly GCA_964648775.1 of uncultured Proteiniphilum sp. Classification (GTDB taxonomy): domain Bacteria; phylum Bacteroidota; class Bacteroidia; order Bacteroidales; family Dysgonomonadaceae; genus Proteiniphilum. Next base: position 28,940 of record CAZYNA010000006.1, read on the forward strand.
AGGCTAAACAGGTGAGAGCAGTAAAGCGTGCCGAAAATGGTATGATTATTGATCCAATCAGCATTACTCCGGATAAGACTGTTGCTGATGCATTGGGATTGATGGCTGAGTATAAGATTGGTGGTATTCCTGTTGTGAACGGGGAAAAGACGCTTGTTGGAATTGTTACCAACCGTGATCTTCGCTTCGAGAAGGAGATGGATAAAAAGATTGATGAGGTTATGACTAAAGAAAACCTTGTTACAACTCGCATATCTACTAACCTGGATGATGCAGCTACAATTCTTCAGGAGCATAAAATTGAGAAGCTTCCGGTTGTTGATTCCGACTATAAACTAGTGGGATTAATTACGTATAAGGATATTACAAAAGCTAAAGATAAACCGTTTGCCTGCAAAGATGAACAGGGGCGACTTAGGGTTGCAGCCGGTATAGGAGTTACGGGTGACTCAATTGAAAGGGCTACAGCACTTGTTGAAGCAGGTGTTGATGCAATTGTTATTGATACAGCTCACGGTCACTCCAAGGGTGTTGCAGATATGCTAAAGATGGTTAAGAAGACATTCCCGCAGATTGATGTTGTTGTTGGAAACGTTGCAACAGCTGAAGCTGCACAATTTCTTGTTGAAGCAGGAGCAGATGCAGTAAAAGTTGGAATTGGTCCCGGTTCAATATGCACTACCAGAATAATTGCAGGTGTTGGTGTTCCTCAGTTGAGTGCAATATACGAAGTGTCTAAGGCGCTGAAAGATACAGGCGTACCTCTGATTGCAGATGGAGGACTACGCTACTCAGGTGATATAGTTAAGGCTTTAGCAGCAGGCGGTTCATCAGTTATGATGGGATCAATGCTTGCAGGCACAGAAGAATCGCCCGGTGAAACAATCATTTTTAACGGAAGAAAGTTTAAAGCATACAGAGGAATGGGATCACTCTCTGCAATGCAGCAGGGATCTAAAGACCGCTATTTTCAGGATGTTGAAGATGATATTAAAAAGCTAGTTCCTGAGGGTATTGAAGCACGTGTGCCATTTAAGGGAACTTTGCAAGAGGTTGTTTATCAGATGGTGGGTGGACTTAGAGCCGGTATGGGATACTGCGGTGCAGAGAATATTGATAAGCTTCATGAAGCCAAATTCACTAAGATTACAGCTGCAGGTTACACCGAAAGTCACCCACATGGAGTAATGATTACCCGTGAGGCGCCAAACTACAGTAAAGGGAGCGAATAATATATACGTTTCTTAATAAGATTTGAAATGAGTTAAAGGGGGCTATTTTTCGGTCCCCTTTTTCATTGGAACAAATATAAAATCTCCATGCTCCGACTGCTCAAATGAGTCTTTGCCGGTGCGACGAATGATTGTCATTTTCTGTCCTAATCGACCTCCAACAGGTGCTACCATCCAACCTCCGATAGTTAGCTGCTCAAGAAGTTTTTCCGGAATAGCAGGCGGTGCTGCTGTAATAAGAATTTTATCGAAAGGAGCATGCTCAGGAAGACCTTCATAACCATCACCGTAAAATAGACTAGGAAAATATCCCTGAGAGTTGAGTACCTCTTTTGCAGTTTCATAAAGTTCATAATACCTTTCTATGCTATAAACTTCTGCACCCATTTCGCAAAGAACCGCTGCCTGATATCCGCTTCCTGTTCCTACTTCCAGCACTTTCTCCCCGGGAATTAGTTTAAGCAGCTCCGACTGGTAGGCAACAGTGTAAGGCTGAGATATGGTCTGTCCTCTTTCTATTGGAAGGGGGCGGTCTTGATAAGCATAATTTTGCAGCTTTTCGTCAACAAACTTGTGCCTGGGTACAGATGCAATAGCTTCAAGTACAAGCGGATCTTTGATTCCCCTGTTTTTGAGCTGTTTAGAGAGTTTGGCTGCATCAGTATACTGCTGTGAGTAGTTGGTCATAGTAACATCTGTATTTTGATTTCTACTTCTTGTTCTGTTAGAAGAGCAGGTTGCTATCCCTACGCATAGCAAAATAGTAATTAACAGTGAGAAGTGATGTGTTTTATTTGATTTCATCTTTTCAATCTGTTTACGTCCATTTCTAACAAAGATAAAAGTTTTCAACATTATTCAATAAAAAAACCGTATATTTCGGACAAAAATTAAAACAGGGAAACATGATAAGAAATTATATTTTCTTTTTTTTATGGATCTTTTCAATGCATAATTTAATGGCTCAGGAAAACGATTTGGATAATATAATAAAGGGAGTGCAGAATAAGTATGCTCCCGACAGGAGGGTAGAGGTCTTTCAGGTAGATGCCCAGTTAAAGGTAGATAGCCTGATATTAAGAGGAGAAACTACCAGTAAGGAGGGTTACTTAGAATTATTGTCAGAGCTAAAGAGCTCTCACACTACAATTATTGACTCTGTTCGTTTATTACCTGATGCAAAGCTTGGAGAGAAAACGGAAGGACTCATTTATAACTCTGTAGGTACAATACGTTATGCCCCCCGTTATGGTTCGGAGCTGGTGACTCAGACTTCAATGGGTACGCCTGTGAAAATTCTTGAAGAGCGTGGCGGCTGGAGAAGGATTCAGACGCCTGATAAATATATTGGCTGGATAAATGGCTCAGTAAAGCCTGTAACTACTGATGAAATTAATAGTTATCTTAAAGAGCCTAAGTTAGTTATTACATCAGTCAATGCAGTGTCTTATGAAAAGGCTGATGAAAATTCTATACCTGTTTCGGATTTGACTATTGGAAATATATTAGTTTTTAAAGGAGAGAGTTCCGGTTTTTATGAAGTTGTTTACCCCGATGGACGTGAGGCATATGTTAAATTAGATGATGCGAAAAAAGTAAGCGATTGGTTTGATAATATTAAATTGACCGGAGAAAGTATTGTTGAAAATGCTTATCGTTTTAAAGGTATCCCGTATTTGTGGGGAGGAACATCATCTAAAGGACTTGACTGCAGCGGATTTACAAAGACTGTGTATTTAATGCATGGGATTAATCTTCCACGTGATGCGTCGCAGCAGGTTCATAAGGGAGAGTTAGTTGATGAAACAGGAGATTTCAGTAAGCTATTGCCTGGTGATTTGCTGTTTTTTGGTACAAAAGCAAATGCTGATAATCCGAATGAAAGGGTTGTTCATGTGGGAATTTATATCGGTAATAACCATTTTATTCATGCTTCGGATTATGTGCGGGTTAACAGTTTAGACCCTTCAGATACACTGTATGATAAATTTAATGCTAACCGCTACTTGCGCACTAAAAGATATATTGATAACGGGCATCATGTGAATGTTGACATAATGAATCCAGAATTGTTGTATTAATATTAAGTCATAATCTGTAAAATTTTAATATCAAAATGAAGAAAGACCGTCGACAGTTTTTAAAAACATCAGCTGCTATGGCTGCAGCAATTGCTACCCCCTCGTTTATTTCAGGTAAAGATAATATTGTGAGCGGGAGTATATACAATGTTAAATCTAATTTGAATAAATCTTCTAATTCTGCAGGTAAAATGAAATTATCATGGACCCCCTATAACTTAGAGTTGAGACACACATTTACCATTTCAGGTTTTTCGAGAACTACAACTCCTGTAGTGCTTACAAAGATTGAGTATGACGGGTTAGTTGGGTATGGTGAAGCGTCTTTACCACCCTATCTTGGCGAATCTCAAGCCTCAGTAATAGAATTTTTGAAGAAAGTGGACCTGTCGGGTTTCTCTGATCCTACACACATTGAGGAGATTGTGGAATATGTTGATTCAATTGCTATAAACAACACTGCTGCAAAAGCTGCTGTTGATATTGCTCTGCATGATCTGGCAGGTAAAATAATTGGTGCGCCTTGGTATAAAATGTATGGACTTGACAGGACAGATGTACCTGATACAACTTTCACAATAGGTATAGATAATGATGATATAGTAAAGGAAAAGACTCGTGAGACGATTGGCAAGTATAATATCTTGAAGGTGAAAGTGGGTGGTCCGGATGATAAGAGAATGATTCAGGCTATTCGCTCAGTAACCGATCTGCCATTGGCCGTTGATGCCAATCAGGGATGGAAAGACAGACATGAAGCGCTAGATATGATATACTGGCTTAAAGAACAGGGAGTTGTTATGGTTGAACAACCGATGCCTAAATATGATCTGGATGATATTGCCAAGCTTACTGAAGTGAGCCCTTTGCCAATCTTTGCTGATGAGTCGCTGCAGCGCCTTCGAGATGTGGAGCGACTGAAAGGGGTCTTTTCAGGCATAAACATCAAACTTATGAAGTGTACAGGGATGCATGAGGCGTGGAAGATGCGTAATTTTGCCTATGCTCTGGGTATGAAGGTGATGATGGGGTGTATGACTGAGACTTCATGTGCTATATCTGCTGCATCACAACTGTATGCAGGAATGGATTTTGCTGATCTGGACGGGGCATTGTTGATTGGTAACGACTGTTTTGATGGGGCAACTTTGGAAAATGGAAAGATCATTGCAGCTGACAAACCGGGTATTGGAGTGCAATTGAACAGGGAACTTAGTTTTAGTCGCGACTAAACTCATCCCGACTTCTATCCTACTGATTTTGTGTTGATACTAGAATTTATACAACCAACTCTTTAAAAAGTCGGTTGAATGTTTTATCAAGATCATTTGATTTGCCGGCATGAGTGGGCGAGGTTTGAATTATTGTGCTTCTGGTTGCAGTAAGCCACCTGAACCGCTCAGGTATATCCATTGAGGAAATGGGCCCATAATTACAATCGCCGTCGGCTACTTTCTTCATAGTTTCCAGATTATCTGCAAGCTCTTCATATTCAACTTCTATGCTACACAGGCCGATCTTTTTCGGACACAAGTGATACTGAAGCCTTATATATTTTGCCTCTTTAGAAAACAGTATAAGTCCGATATTGAAAAACTCCTCCCTTTCCACCTTAGGAACAAGTCGGATAACAGCATAATGATATAGTTTATCCTCTTGCATCTTTAGCAGTTTTTAGAAAAATATATGAGTTCTTCAATCTTACTTTTAAAAAGTTTTGATATACCCTTCGTATCTCATTTGGAGTCTCATCGGTATGGCTCCAGTTAAGCCAGTCGTTGGGTATAAGATTAACTATCTCCTCCAGCAAATTGTCCGTTAAGATATCGTGTGCAAAACGGTCTGCCTCATCAAGCATAGTTGCCTGCGACAAAAGTATATGATCTTTGATATAGGTAAAAGGACTCAAAGCATGCTTTTTGAAATCTTTCCATGAGTGGTGGAAGTAAAAAGAGGCACCATTATCAATTACCCAAAGCTCCTTGTGCCACCAAAGGAGGTTACTGTTATTAAAAGTGCGGTCGATATTTGTTGTAAAAGCATCCAGCCATACTATAGTAGAAGCCAGCATTGGATCAATTTCAACAGTAGGATCAAAAGACAATGCACCGGAAAGGTAATGCAGTCCCAGATTTAGTCCCTCGCTACCTTTAAGCAGATCCTGTATCTCTTCGTCACCTTCGGTACGACCAAAATCTTCATCAAGAGTAGCAAACACCAGTTCAGGAATTTTTAGTCCCAATGCTGAAGCAATCTTTCCGCCCAGGAGTTCAGATACTAACATTTTGGTGCCATGTCCTGCGCCACGGAACTTCAGGACATACTTAAACCCGTCGTCTGCCTCAGCCAATGCAGGCAATGAACCGCCCTCACGCAGAGGCACAATGTAGCGTGTTACTTTTACTGTGCGTAATGAAATATCTTTTGCCATATAATGCAAAGATAACTCCTATTAATTTAAAACTTCGATTGATTCTACTAAAATACAACCTTTTGAATACATCTCGTTAAGTGCTTTTTTATCATCACCCGGTTGAGCGTTAACAGCAGCAATTGCATCAGTAACAACATAAGTGTGAATACCCTGATTTATAGAATCAAGTGCACTTTCTTTAACGCAGTAGTCGGTTGTGAGTCCACAAACATACAAAGTGGTAACTCCATTATCTTTGAGGAAATCAGCTAAGGAAGTGTTGGTTGCCTCAAAAGCCGAGTAGCCATCATCCTTGTTGTCAGTACCTTTTTTTAGTTTAAGATTGATTTTGTCGCTTTTCAGATCGGGATGAAACTCTGCACCTTCTGTTCCTGCAACACAATGCACAGGCCATTTCTCAAAATGAACAGTTTCCATGGGATGCCAGTCTTGCGATGAAATAACTAAATCAAACTTGTCCATCAGACTATTGATTACAGGCACAACTTTGTCACCATCTTTAACTCCAAGTGAACCACCAGGGCAAAAATCGTTTTGAACGTCGACTATTAATAATGCTTCTTTCATGTTTAATGATTGTTTATTTCTATAACAACCAAAACATAAAGGTGTTCAAAAGTGGCGGGAATGTTGCGACGTACAAATATTTGTTTACGGATTGTCTGAATTTTTTGTTATATTAATTGTAGTATCTTTGGCAAATTTTTTATTAAAATATATGAGTTATATTCTTACTATCGGACTTCTGATTATATCTAACATTTTCATGACACTAGCCTGGTATGGTCATCTTAAGTTTGCTGAATACAGCTGGTTTAGCAAATTACCGCTTTTTGTGGTTATATTAATTAGTTGGGCAATTGCCTTTTTTGAGTATTGCTTTCAGGTGCCTGCCAATAGAATTGGCTTTGATGGCAACGGAGGTCCATTTTCCCTGCTTCAGCTTAAGGTTATACAGGAAGTGATAACGCTTGTTGTGTTTGTCGTTTTCTCTGCAATAGCATTTCAGACAACTATAAAAGTCAACCATATAATAGGTTTCTTTTTCCTTGTATTGGCTGTCTATTTTATATTTAAGTAGATCCATTAAAGAAATAAATCACTAATTGTAGTGATTGTTTGATTATTGGAATTGGTATTACTTTGCATCAATTTAATCATATTAAGTAAAATAGAGATAAAAATGAGAAGATTGCTGTTTGCGATACTTGTGATATCAGCCGCTATATCTGCTGCTTATGCAGAGAGTAGTGTTGATGATTTAATGAAAAATGTTGAAAACAGAGAGTTGATAAATGAAGAAAACCCTCAGGATACTATAAAAGTATTTTATCTTGATGAGTTTGTGGTGACATCATCGGTTAAAGAGACTAATCAGCTCAGAAATATGCCAACGGCGGTGTCTGTGGTGTCGCCTCAGCAGTTACAAAACACACAGATTGAGTCGCTTCCCGACCTAAGTTCATTTATTCCCAACTTCTTTATTCCAACATATGGGTCAAAAGTCTCTACACCAATTTACATTCGCGGTATTGGTGCAAGGCTGGGCTCTCAGACAGTAAGCCTTTATGTTGACAATGTACCAAGCTTCAACCCCTCTGCTTTTGACTTTGAGTTTCAGGACATTCAACGTGTAGAAGTATTGCGTGGTGCGCAAGGTACACTTTATGGAAGAAATGCAATAGGTGGTATTGTGAATCTTTATACGCTTTCACCACTAACTTATCAGGGAACCAGATTGCAGTTAGGTGGAGGTAACTACGGACAGTTTTCGGTTATGGGCTCCAACTATAGTAAACTCTCAGATAGCTTTGGTATTTCAGCAGCAGCATATTATAAACGTGACGATGGGTACTTTATGAACAGCTATACCAATGAGAAGGTGGATGACTCTGAGAATGCAGGAGCAAGAGTTAAGCTGGAGTGGCAGGCAAGCCCCAATTTTAAAGCACTGCTTTTTTCTAACTACGACTATGTAACCGGTGGAGCATTTCCGTACATGCATATCGACTCAACAGCTTCAAGATTTAATGAACCTTCAGCTTATGACCGTCATTTAGTGACAAACGGCCTCTCTCTGGATTGGGTTAGAGACGGATATACTATACACTCAACAACGGGTTATCAGTTTTTGAAAGATGATATGAAAATGGACCAGGATTACACCACCAACTCGGTCTTTTCTATTAATCAAATGCAAAAACAGCATTCAGTTAGTCAGGAAATCACTGTTAAGTCGGGTACAAACACCAGATATAGCTGGGTGTGGGGTGCTTTTGGATTTTATGATCATAAGGTTGTTGACACACCTGTGGCAATCAAAGAGGATGGAATGACAGCCTTGCAAGGCCAGCTCGACAGAGTAACTCAGGCAATGGGAGCACCATTGAGAATTGAATATTCAAACGACAGAATTGATCTTCCGGGAGTCTATACTAAACCTGCAAAAGGGCTGGCATTGTTCCATCAGTCAACGCTTAACAACCTGTTTGGGGTAGAAGGTCTTTCCGGAACATTTGGAATGAGGTTTGACTATGAGCATGCGGCAATAGATTATTATACTGAGAGTGATGGCGGTGATGTTGATTTGAAGTTTCAGATTCCAAACAGACCAATGCCTGATATTCATGTAGAGGGAGATACCTTGATTGAAGGCTCATTTAGTAGAAGCTTCGGACAGTTTTTGCCTAAGTTTGCATTAAAATATGAGTTCACACCAACCTCAATGATCTACTTATCTGCCTCTAAAGGGTATAAAACGGGGGGATATAATGAGCAAGTGTTTTCTGAGGTGTTGCAAAGTGCACTTGCAGAATCAATTTTTCGCAATGCAATGAGTGGTATGCCTCCGGGAATGATACCGGGAGGGACACCAGGCGGAGGCAACGCAGAAGCTTTATCATTGGAGGATCAGCTCTCATACGATCCTGAGACAAGCTGGACTTACGAGCTTGGAGGGAGATATGAGATGTTCGACAGAAGTCTTTCTCTGAACTATGCGCTATTCTATTCACGTGTAAATGATATTCAGATTATTAAGTTAACAAGACAAGGCACATCAGGAAGAACAGTTGAAAATGCCGGTAAATCTGAAAGTAAGGGATTTGAGCTGAGCTTAAAATACACTCCAATCAGAAATTTATCATTCTATGGTGATTATGGATTTGCCGATGCTCGGTTTTCTAACTATGAATTTGACAGCGGTGAGGTTGACGAGAATGGAGATCCAATTATGACTGAATACACAGGAAATTATATTCCATTTGCACCTAAGCACACATTGAACCTTGGAGCAAGTTATATTTACAACTTTAATAACGGGTCGTTTATTGATAGAATTATCGGGAATGTTCAATACTCCGGGGTTGGTAAAATATACTGGACTGAGTCTAACGAAGATGTAAACGGTAATGATTTATATCAGCCATTTTACGGACTTGTTAATGCAAGTGTATCAGCAGATAAAGGTCCTGTTTCTCTTGAACTGTGGGGTAAGAACCTGTTTGGCACTGATTATAACTCTTTCCTGTTTGAGGTTTCTGACATGATGACAGGAAATACAAATTCTTATGTTCAGAGAGGATACCCTACACGCATTGGTGCTACTTTGAGATATACTTTCGACAGATAATTTAAATTGTAATTTTGCCGGTAATCAATAAACTTACAATTATAACTGCACCGGCCAGCAATAATATAATAACAGCCCATTCCCACCGTTTGGGCTGTTGCTTTTGTTCCCTCTTTGCTCTTATAAACAGTAACGAGCCAATTGCATAAAACAATACAGAGAGAAGCAGGTATCTCAGACCAACTGCATAAATCACATAGAGCGAGTAGATTGTTCCAAGCAGTGCTATCACAAGGTTATGCCATGATTCTTTCTTTTTCCTTGATACCGCAACCTTTACTGCATAGAGTGACGACAAGAGATATGGGATTAGTACCAGTGTTGTGGCAATTGTTATTGCAGCCAGGTAAGTCTCATTTAATTGTGGTGAAAGAATTGAAACAAGAAATATTTGAGTGAATATTTGAGTGAGTAAAAGAGCGTTAACAGGAGTGCCTTTGCTGTTTACTTTTTTAAAAGTACGTGGCAGTACACCATCAACGGCAGCAACGTAAAGGGTTTCTACTGATAACATAATCCACGAAAGACTTGCACCAAGCACTGATATCATGATTCCTAACTTGACAATTATACCGCCTGCAGCACCAACTCCTGTTTGCTCCAATACCAGGGCTAATGGTGTTTCTGATTCCGACAAAAGCGCTGCGGGTACCGAAGACATCGCAATAAAAGTTATCAGCATATATATAGCAAGCACAATAAACATAGAAATGATTATTGATAATCTTACAGTCTTCTGACTTTTTGCTCTTCCTGATAATACAGATGCGGCTTCCATACCTACAAAACACCAAAGTATGATTGCCATCGCATCCTTTATCTGGAGTAAAGGAGTAGTTGAATTACCTGTTGAAGCAAGTCGGTTTTGCCAGTTTTCAATAAAGAATAGGTCGCCTTTAACAAGAGTGATGCCTAAGAGTATTATAAGTATGATGGGGATTAATTTTGCTGAGGTAACTATGAAATTTAGTATTGCTCCTTCTCTGATACCTGCCATAAGAATGGTATAAAAGAACCAGAGAAGAGCTGATCCAATAAGAAAGGCTGTAAGTGGTGATAACGCATGGATGCCTAACAGATCGTTCAATGTTTTAAAAAACAACGCAAGGTAACTAACATTGCCTAACCAGCCTACCGACCAGTATCCCCATGCAGAATTAAAACCCATGAAATCACCAAAGCCGTCACGAGCATATGCATATACACCACTTTTTAGCTCGGGCTTGCGTGCTGCAAGATAAATAAAAACGAGTGCAAGCATTAATGCGCCAAATCCTCCAATTATCCAGGCAAGCACAGTGCCCTGAGGGTTAGCAACATTAATTAGGTCTTTAGGTGAGTTAAAGATTCCGGAGCCTATCATCGAACCTAAGGCAACGAAAACCAAAAGCCATAAACCTAATTTCTTGTCTTTATTCTGCATTTAAATAATTAGAGATTATTTGAAAATCCAAAGTAGAACAACTACAATTATAAGGGAGGGGAGCATATTCATTATTCTTAGTTTCTTTATCCCCAAAATGTTAATTCCCAACCCAATCAAAAGTATTCCACCTACATTGGTGAGTCCTAAAATAATATCATCTGTAAAAAAATGTGCTGCGTATCTCGCAAGTAGAGTAAGAGCTGCCTGAAAAATGAATAGTGGAACTGACGAAAATAAAACTCCCAAACCAAAAGCGGATGCCAAAAGAATTGAAGAGAAGAAATCCATTAGTGATTTTGTGTATAGCAGATCGGGCGATCCGCCTGTCCCTTCCTGAATTGTTCCCAAAATAGTCATAGATCCAACGCAAAACAGCAGGAAAGAAGTAACTAATCCCTCAGAGAACTTATCGCTGCCAATTTTAAATCGCGATTTTAAGTAATTGCTAATTTGCTCGGCACCCTTTTCAAGATTCCACCACTCTCCAAGAAGTGAGCCTATAGCTAAACTGCTTACAATAATAAGAATCTTTTCCATGCTTACAGCCATCGAGGCTCCTATTGCAAGAGTGAACAACCCGATAGCCTGAAAGTATATTGTGGTTATCCGTTCGGGCATATTCTTTTTTAGAATTATTCCCAGCAACCCGCCAATAAGCACTGCAGCAGTATTAACTATAGTTCCAATCATTATTAATTAATTAAAGTGCAAAAGTATTAAAAAATAATGAATAGTAATCAGAAATATAGCTGTAACCCTATAGTTGTTTGATTGCCAACCGGTCCCTTATCATCTCTGAAGAGACTAAATGGTGAGTGTGAAACAAAAAATCCGAGATCACTTATACCACACTGTGCAATTAAATCAAGTGTAACAGGTCTTATATTCAAATCGCCCGGAAGTTTAGTTTTCTCTTTAGTGCCATCTTCAACAGTCTTCCATATTTTTGATGAAGAGGCAGTCTTCACTTTAGCAACAACCCCTGCATTGAGAAATAGATGAGAGCTTCCTCCAAATCTCCAGTTTGATTCGAAAAGTAAAGGGAAGGTAAGATAGGTATAATGTAATCTCGACCGTCTGTATTCATCTCCCGGTAATGTGGTTGTAATTATTGTTTTATAGTTTTCTACTTCAGCAGCTTTGTTGTTCTGAAAATGTATTGCATTAAATTGTATTCCCATTCCTGTTATAACTGTTAAATTGCTATTGCCAATACGCCGTGATCCTTCAATCAGATTCAGGTTATATTGCAACGAACGACTTGAATTGATGATTGAAGATAACTCATCACTATTAAAATTAGCAAATCCAACTCCAAACCCTGCCCAGTGTGAACTACTTGGCCTGCGCTTTTTCTTTGGCATAAAAATATCGGGAATAGAGATTTCAAACGTATTTTCGTATTGTCTTTCAATATTTCTTTCTTCAGTATAAATTCCCTCATATATCTTTTCACTCTGAATGGTATCACCCTCCTCATTTTGATGGTACACTGTGATGTGAAGATTCTTGTCGCTTTCAGTAATTACAACCTTTCGGTCGTTATAATGAAATGTGGTATCTCCGGGCATAAATGTATGCGATGAAAGATAAAAAGTCATCAACAGGAAAACGAATAATAATGTAATTTTTTTCATTTTGATAATAATTGAAGTTTTATATTATTTCTTTTTGATAAATAGACGATTGACTAACTCTTCCGACTCATCACCGCCTTCCATATAAATTAGTGTAATGGTGCTGTCACTACCCATCTTATAAAGAATATACCTGTTAATTCTGCTATTCTGTTCAGATAACTGGTAATAACCGGAAGTTATAATACCATCGTTAATCACTTCCTTTATATCTTTGGCTAGTTTTTTGTCCGACTCAAGACCATTTTGAATTTCATCAATAATGTCCTTTGTGTACTTTAAAGTCAGTCCCATATATTTATCCAAATGATATTCATGAAGAGTTTTCCCTGAAAGAACTACCATTGTAGCTCCTTTATTTCTACCATACTTTTCGAATATACTGTTTATTTTCAGGTCCTCCTGCGCATGTAATCCAGTTGCAGAAACAAAAAACAGCAACATTGAAATAATAAGATAAAGGGTATGTGTTCTTGTTTTCATTTTAATATGATTATTTATTCAAATATGAAATTTAATTGCTCTTCCATTAAATCTCTATCAGATTTTATTTTTTGGAACGAAATCTCAGCATATCTCATAACCTCTTCCGGGTCGGTAATTCGTTTGCCGTCAACCCACACATAGTTGCCATTTACTAGCACATCTTGTTTATCTTGATCCCTTATTACTAAAATTGCAATTAATGCTATTGCCGCTACGGCAGCAATTACTCTCAGTGTTTTAAATAAAGGGGAGATTTTACGAGAATTTCTGTTATCTTCAACGGCTATTTCTTTTAATGCTTTCCTTGCAACAGACTCATCTTCCATATATCTGAAAATTGGAGCAATCGATTTCAAGTCATCAGGAATATCTTCATCAACAAAAAAGTCTCTGATAGCCTTCTCTTCAGTAACATTAGTTTCACCTTCAAAATAACGTTCTATCAAACTGCGTATATCTGTTTTCATCTTGTTACTATCTTATTGTTATTATACATTAAATACAATTCACGCATCTTCTTGCGTGCCCTAGAAAGGTTATTTCTTACAGCTTCAGGAGCAATACCTAAAATTTCTGTAATCTCAGCTGTTTCACACCCATCAATATCCTTCATATGCAATATCCTTTGTTGTAAAGGAGGCAGCATCATAATTATTTTTCTAATAACTTCATGTCCTTCTTTCTCCTCCAATAGTGAGTCAGGCAGCAATTCATCTGACTCTCTATTTATTAATTCAAATTGGTCAGTATATGATTTTCTGCAACGAATTCTGTCAATGCTCAGGTTTTTAACCATAGTTGTGCTATACGCTTCAATATTATCGAACCGGGAGAATCGTTCGCGGGAATGCCATATTTTAAGACATACATCCTGCACCACATCTTCCGCATCCTGGATATTGCCTGTAATGCGATTTGCAACCGCAAGCAACGAGGGGCGGAGAGCTACGACTATTCTTTTGAACTCAATAACATCCATACTTATATAACTAACGAATAAGATAGTGTAAACGTATCATTGCAAATTTACAATTTATAAAAAAAACTTATCTTTGTAATAGTGTTTTCATATTACTCCATCGTCATAGGTGTTGATTGGAGATAAATTTTAAAAGTAAATAAAATAAACAATAGAAAAGTATATGTACAACTGGTTTGAGTGCAAAGTAAAGTACGACAAGATGCTGGACACGGGTGTCCAAAAGACTGTAACTGAGCCTTATTTGGTAGATGCCCTGTCGTTTACAGAAGCGGAGGCAAGAATTATAGAGGAAATGAAGCCTTTTATGTCGGGCGAATTTACAGTTTCCGATATTAAACGTGTAAAGTATTCCGATACATTCTTTAATGAGACGGGAGATCGCTATTATAAAGCAAAATTATATTTTATAACTCTTGATGAAAAGAGTGGATCAGAGAAGAAAAGTGCAGTTAATATGCTTGTTCAGGCATCTGAACTCAAAGAGTCTGTGGAGATAATTGAAGCAGAAATGAAAAAGACAATGATTGATTACACAATTGCTTCGGTTATTGAGACTGCCATTATGGATGTTTTCCCGTATTCGGGTGATAAATCAATTAAAGAAGAATAATGAGTATCAAATTCAATATAGAGGAGTTAAGAGAGAGAGTACCCGGTGAAGTAAAAATTGTAGCTGTATCTAAGTTTCATTCGGTTGAAGAACTGAAAGAGGCTTATGATGCAGGACAAAGAGTTTTTGGCGAGAGCAGAGTTCAGGAGCTGGTAGTTAAGCAAAAGGAGCTTCCAGAAGATATTGAATGGCATTTTATAGGAGGCCTTCAAAGAAATAAAGTTAGACAGATTGCTCCCTTTGTTTCGTTAATCCATAGTTTGGACAGTGGGAGGTTGATGCAGGAGATTGAAAAACAGGGTGCAGCCAACAACAGAGTTATCCCATGTTTGCTACAGGTTCATATTGCTGAAGAAGATACAAAATCCGGTTTTTCACCGGAGGAGTGTTTAGCCTTTCTGGCAGAAGGAAAATGGAAAGAATGTGAGCATGTGCAGCTGAGAGGAGTCATGGGAATGGCAACTTATACCGATAATAAAGAACAAGTGCGCTCAGAGTTCAAACAGCTGAAGTCGGTTTTCAATGAATGCAAAACAAAATTCTTTGCTGATTCTCCTGATTTTAATGAAATTTCCATGGGCATGACCGGAGATTATTCTATTGCAATTGAAGAAGGTAGTACCATGATACGGGTTGGAACACTGATCTTTGGTGAAAGAGAGTATTAGTACTAATTAATTTTTAAAATATCATATCAATTTTATCAATAAATATACTAACTTTGTTTTAGTATAAATTTTGAAAAACATTCTATTGACTGATGATTACTTTAGAAACGACTTTTGCCGGACTACGGTTGAAAAACCCGCTAATTGCCGCTAGCAGTGGTTTAACAAATTCAATTAATAAGATTAAAGAGCTTGAGCAGGCTGGCGTTGGTGCAATTGTATTGAAATCGCTTTTTGAAGAGCAAATTGAGAATCACTCTGAAAAATTGTCTCAAATATCCGATTATCCCGAAGCTGCCGATTATATCAATACGTATATTGAGATGAATCATATGGATAAATACCTTGATTTAATACGTTCAGCAAAAGCTCAGTGCAAAGTACCAATTATTGCAAGTATAAATTGCTATAAAATGTCGAAATGGACAGACTTTGCCAAAACAATTCAGGATGCAGGTGCAGATGGGCTGGAGCTTAATCTTTATGTGTTAAATACAGGTGAAAATGGTGACACTTTCCTTGAAGATACTTATGTGAATATCGTTAGAGAACTGAAGAAGACCATACATATTCCTGTTGTGATAAAAATGGCAAAAAGCATTAGTAATTTACCGGGACTGGTTTCCAAATTGAAATCATTAAAGTCTGATGGAGTAGTACTTTTTAATCGTTTCTATCAGTTAGATATAGACATAAAGAATATGGAAATTGTACCAGGTACCGTATTCAGTAAGCCCTCAGACTTTAGTGATACATTGAGGTGGACTGCAATTGTTTCGGGCAAGGTGCCTGATTTTGATATTGCCTGTTCATACGGAGTTCACTCGTGGGAAGATGTTATCAAGGGAATCCTTTCAGGAGCCGGTGCAGTTCAGCTTTGCAGTATTCTGTATGAGCAAGGACTGGATGCGGTCGAGAATATACTGACATGCATCGAAGAGTGGATGGAGCAGAATAATTATTCCAATATAGATGAATTTAAGGGCAAATTAAACTATTCAAACATAGAGAATCCTAATCTTTATGAACGCGTTCAATTTATGAAATATTTCTCTAGTTATAAGTAAAAGTTATGAATATACAACAGTTAGAATATATAATAGCAGTAGATATCCATCGTCATTTTTCTAAAGCAGCAGAAGCATCATTTGTTACTCAGCCAACATTAAGTATGATGATTCATAAACTGGAAGAAGAGTTGGGGGTTAAAATATTTGATCGCTCACAATTACCGGTACAGCCTACTGAGATTGGCAGACGAATTATTGATCAGGCGCGTATTGCAGTTGGGCAAGTAAATCAGATCAAGGAGATTGTAAATGAAGAAAAAGGTGTCGTTAAAGGTGTATTCAGGTTAGGCGTGATACCAACAGTTTCTCCATACCTTCTTCCAAAGCTTATGCAGGTGCATAGCGATAATAAGTATGATATCAGGATTGTTATCTCTGAACTTACTACAAATCAGATATTACATGGATTAGCAAATGACACTCTTGATGGCGGAATTCTTGCAACTCCCCTAAAAGAGCCCGATATAAAGGAATTTCCTATTTATTATGAGCAGTTTTTTGCTTATGTTTCACCAATGGAAAAAGCGCTTTATGCTAAGAATGCTTTAGACGAAAGCGACTTGAATAGTGTTAATCTATGGATGTTAGACGAGGTACATTGCTTCAGAACACAAATTCTCCATTTGTGTAATCTGAAAAAGAGACGTGGGGCAAATCAGTCTATTTTCAATTTTGAAGCCGGAAGTATTGATACACTCATTAATATCGCTGATGAAAATGAGGGTCTTACTGTGATACCTGAAATGGCAATTGAAAACTTAAGTGAAAAGCAGAAAAAGAATGTTCGCCCATTCAAAAACACAACACCTGTTAGAGAAATAAGCTTAATCACCCGAAAGGAATTTATCAGAGAGCTCATGATTAAGATTATAATTGATGAGGTGAAAGAAGCAGTTCCTAAATCTCTTCAGGATGAGGCAATGAAAAAATATGTAATTCCACTTTAGCCTGAGAGGAACCAAAATAAATAAGGCTGTCTCAAATGGAGTAAATCTTCAATGAGGCAGCCTTATTTTTTGATATATATTGACTATATTTTACAATATAACTTTTGTTCCGATAAAGAATGTGCGGGGCATGCCCGGACCATAAACATAGTTGCTGGCTCTTCCCGGACCGGTATCGAAATCTTTTTGGAATGAATTAAATATATTCTGTACTCCTCCATTCAGTTCTAGCTGAACATCATTATAAATATTAATTACGTAAGCTAATTTTGTGTTGAGTTCAAAAAAGGAAGGTGACTCTTCTGTGATATATACCGGCGAAAACTTATCAACTCCTTCAACTCCAAAACCTGCATCATGAGGTACAAGCATTTTGCCGGTATAGTTGCCCGAAAGCGATGCAGAGAAATTTTTTATTGGAGTATAAGTAGCAACAAAGTAGGCATAAGTATCAGGGGTTCGCATCATTCTTTTAGTAGGAATTACCTGATCTAAATCCTCTTCTTCAGGGGTTTCGGGTTCCCACCACTTTCTCTCTTCTTCATAAAGACTACGCTGAAAAGTTGCCCCGGCCTGGAAATCAAACTTATTTCCAACTACTGCTCTTGCCTCAATATTTATACCATAAACCATTGCACCATATTCTGCATTTTCAATAGTAATTTCATTACCTCTTCTAACTTCCGTAAAAGGGCTGTTTAGTTTTGTGCGAAAAGCTTCAATCAGAATATTTGTAAGGTTATTGCTACCAAACTGATGGTAAAGATCAACTGATCCGCTAAAGCTTCTTGAGCGCTCTTCTTTCAGATTATCAGAGAGTACCCTGATTATCTGCTCGCCTCCTGCAATGTCAACATGAAGATCTTCATCAAATACCTGTGGTGCACGGAATCCCTCACTATAAGTTAGTCTGAAATTGATATTCTCAGTTGGGTTGTATCTCAGATTAAGTCTGGGACTAAATATTGCTTTGTCTACCAGATTATGATTGTCGAGTCTTCCTCCTAAAAGAAAGCTCCACATATCTGTTTTCCATTCATTTTGAAGAAAACCGCTGGTGGTATGAGTTTTCTGCAATATACTCTCAGTACGATAACCGCTGATATCTTCCAATTCGCTACCCAGATACTCCATACCTACAGTGAGGTCGGCAGGCATAAACAGCAAATTGTCGAAAGATCGAACATAATGGCCGCCAACTTGGTACGTCAGTTCAGAGGTCTTGCCATAGGCATTCATCCTAAGGTTATTGTCATCAATGATAGTATTAATATCATCAATTTCATTCTGAGTCATATCAGGAGTTATTACCGGTACATCTTTATTGAATGGATTTCCGGCTCCGTAGTAACTTCCTCTGTCGGTATGGCTTGCTGCTACATATAAGCTTATTTTGTTTTTCTGATCAGGAGAAGTACGGTCGAAACTCAGAGAGCCGCTATTAATGTAGTGCTCAACCTGTTCTGTAATATAGGTTTCGAAAGGTTGCAGGTCGAGCCTGTCACCACCGCGACGAAATTCATGAATATTTCTGTACTCAAGCGTTAATCGTGAGTAAACCCCTGTTTTAAGAAATGAACGAAACCCTAGTGATCGGTTTTTAAGAGTAGGCAGCTCTGTAAATCCATCTCCATCCAAATCAAATCCATCTCTTATTCTATGCTGTCCATATACCATGATCCCTGCATTTCGGGTATCATTAACAAGCGAGGCGTTGAAAGTGGTATTATTCTCCAAATCTCCTGTGCCATTTATGCTTGAAAGTGTATGTGAAAACTCCCCTGTATTACGAATAGGCTCACGGGTTATAATATTAATTGTGCCACCAATTGCGTTTGCTCCAAAAAGAGCCGAACCACCTCCTCGCACAACTTCAATACGCTCAATCATATTGGCCGGAATCTGCTCAAGTCCATAAACACCTGCCAGAGCACCAATCATTGGGCGCGAATCAATAAGGATTTGAGAATAGGAACCCTCCATTCCGTTTATCCTAACCTGAGTTGTTCCGCAATTCTGACAGTTATTCTCTATACGTAACCCGGGTTGAAACTTTAGTCCATCTGATAATGTTTTTGAGTTTGTTACATTAAGGGTTTGCATATCAACAACGCTTACAAGTGAAGGAGCCATCCTTCTGGTTGTTTCATTTCTGTTTGCAGAAACAACAACCGCATCTAATGAAACACTCGACTCTTCCATTTCGAAATTGATTTCAAGAGTTCTGTTGGCTTCTAATTTAACATCTTTGGTTATTGTTGTGAATCCAATCATAGATACCTCCATAGTAAATTCGCCAACCGGAAGGTTTCTTAAGAAATAATGACCGGTTGCATCGGTGGTAATACCAATTGTTGTTCCTTGCAGCTTAATTGTAACAAAGGGCAGATGTTCTTGTGTTTTCTTTTCCAATACATGCCCGTATATATTTGCATCTGTCTGATTTGGTGCACTTGCATCTGCCTGAGCGTATATGATTGCTGCAGTTATAATAGCCGCTACTAATGTATATAATCTTTTCATTAATGTTTAATCTGTTTAATATTTATATTAATTTATGTGCATTGTTGTAGTTTATGCACGTTTATTTCTGATTCATTATTTGAATAAGCATACAGAATCAGCATTATTGCAAGAATAGCAATAAGTTATTTCATAAAAATTAAACAGTAAATGGAGGGGCTCTGAGCTGCAGAGGAGCATCAGTTCTAATCAGATGTCCTTGCTTGTATAAATCAGGGTAGGATACATTCTCAGAAATTAAATCACCACTACAATCGATAACAGGAATTATATCACCTGTAATTGAAGTATGGAAGATCTGATCTAAAAGTTGAATTTCCTTCTCGGTATGTTCGTGCGAAGGCTTGTCAGTAACCTTATAAGGGTGAGAGTGAACAATGGTGAGGTTGTCAACTATATGGGTATGAGTGAAAAGGGTAATTCCGCATACATATAATGTAAACAGAACCGGAAAAAACCATTTAATAGCTATTAGCCTATTTCTTCTCATATCTCCGCAAATATATTGCTTTTATGTAGACCTGTAGCGACTTTAATATTTTTTAAGTCAATCTTTTTAGTACTTGCTTTTAAGTCTCATTATCATAAATAGCTTACACATTTAATATTTTGTGCTATTTTTGTGTTTGGAAAACCAGGAGTTATGGACCCAATAAATATTATAGAGAAATATTACACTAAAGGAACCAGGCTTTATGACATATATATGTCGCATTGTACAGATGTAACTAATAAAGCTTTGTCGATAGTAGAGGCGCATCCCGAACTTGCAGTAGATACAAAATTTATTGAGGAGGCCGGCATGTTGCATGATATTGGTATTTTCCTGACCAAAGCTCCAAGAATAGCCTGTGAGGGTAAATATCCATATATATGTCATGGTTACCTTGGGCGCGAATTACTTACTCTCGAGGGGTATCCAAAACATGGTTTGGTATGTGAAAGACATACAGGCACGGGTCTTAGTCTTGAGACTATAATAAAGAGAAAACTTCCTATTCCGCATAGAGACATGCAACCCCAAAGTCTTGAAGAGAAGATTATATGCTTTGCAGATAAGTTTTACTCTAAGTCTAAACTCGGGAAAGAGAAGCCTGTAAAGCTTATAAGAAGAAGTATCAGCAGGCATGGGTGGCATCAGGTTAAGATATTTGATGAGTGGTGTGATCTGTTTCTCTGATTTTTTTGGCAAACTATTTGCATACAAGGTATTGTATAGATAAACAGAAAGTGTAAAAATAATTATATGAAACGTAATTTAAACCAGGATACGAATGCCCGTGAGGGTACAGAAGGCAATGAAGATTTAAAAAAGGATCATTTAGGAGTAAATGAAAATTTTGATGTAGACAATTTGACAGATGAGTCTGTTAGTGATGAGCATACAGAAAGTTATGAGGATTTACTCGAAAAATACAGTAAACTAAATGACAGCTATCTTCGGCTAAATGCAGAGTTTGATAATTTCCGTAAACGCACAATCAAAGAAAAAGCAGATATTATTAAGAGTGGAGGAGAAAGAGTTCTACTTGGTATAATTGCTTTAGTTGACGATTTTGAACGTGCATTGGCATCAATTCAGGAAACTGAAGAGAAAGATGCAGTTCTTGAGGGAATGGAACTCATATATTCAAAATTCGTAGGGTTTCTAAAGCAAAACGGAGTTGAAGAGATAAAAGCAATCGGAGAACCATTTGATGCAGATAGTTTTGAAGCTGTTACTACAATACCGGCGCAAGACGAGTCGCAAAAAGGGATGGTGGTTGATTGTATTCAAAAAGGGTATAAGCTGAATGATAAAATCATTCGCTTCCCAAAAGTAGTTGTGGGAGAATAATATGGCAAGCAAAAGAGATTATTACGAAATATTAGATGTAAGTAAAACTGCTTCTGCCGAAGAGATTAAGAAAGCGTACCGTAAGAAAGCAATCCAATATCACCCCGACAAAAACCCCGGTGATAAAGAATCAGAAGAGAAGTTTAAAGAAGCTGCTGAGGCCTATGAGGTGCTTAGCGATGAGAACAAGCGTGCCAGATATGATCAGTTCGGGCATGCAGGTGTTGGCGGTGCTGCTTCAGGAGGTTTCGGTGGAGGCATGTCAATGGATGACATATTCTCTCAATTTGGTGATATATTCGGCGGCCACTTTGGTGGATTTGGTGGATTTGGCGGTTTCGGTGGCGGTCAGCGCGGAAGAAGAGTAAACAGAGGATCCGATTTACGTGTGAAGGTAAAATTGAATCTTAAAGAGATTCTAAACGGAGTTGAGAAAAAGATTAAAGTTAATAAATATGTAAGCTGTTCTCACTGTGATGGTAACGGCTCTGAAAATGGAACTTCTCTTTCAACCTGTTCTACTTGCAACGGATCAGGGGTTGTTACCCGTGTAACTAACACAATTCTTGGTCAGATGCAAACTTCCACAACCTGTTCTACCTGCAACGGTGAAGGTAAATCAATTTCAAAGAAATGCTCACACTGTAGTGGTGAAGGAATTATCAGAGAGGATGAAGTTATCCCAATCAGAATACCTGCAGGTGTTGCAGAAGGAATGCAGCTGTCGCTATCTGGCAAAGGAAATGCGGCACGCAGGGGAGGAGTTAACGGAGATCTGTTAATTGTTGTTGAAGAAGAGCAGGATCCTAACCTGATAAGAGATGAAAATGATGTCATATTCAATCTTTTCCTGAGCTTTCCAATGGCAGTTTTGGGAGGAACAGTAGAAGTACCAACCATAGAAGGGGTTGCAAAAGTAAAGATTGACCCGGGTACTCAACCGGGAAAGATATTGAGATTGAGGAACAAAGGACTTCCAACAGTAAACGGATACGGAAAGGGCGATCAGCTTATTAGTGTAAATGTATACGTTCCCGAAAACCTGAACGATAAAGAAATGAAGGTGGTAGAGGAGATGCAGGATTCAGAGAATTTCAATCCATCGTCTACAGCAAAAAGGAGTCTTTTTAACAAATTCAAGAAAATGTTTGATTAACACAATTTTCATTGAAACTATACTAAAGAGTAGCGGTATGTCAAATTGATATTACCGCTTTTTTTGTATTGTTTTTATTGTTTTTTGAACATTGATTCATAATACGCTGTTTAAAGCAAAAATAGAATAGTTTAATTTTTTTAAATCCAGCTGATTATGAGTAGTTATAATATTAACTCTCTTGAGAAATACTTTAAGGTGTACAGGCAGTCGGTTAACAAACCCGAAAAGTTTTGGTCGAAAATTGCCGAGAATAACTTCACTTGGTACCAGAAGTGGGATAAAGTAGTTGAATATGACATGCAGAAAGCTGAATTTACATGGTTCAGAAACGGCAAGCTCAATATTACCAAAAACTGTATAGATAGGCATTTAGCAAATAAAGGAGATGAGAAAGCAATAATTTTTGAACCTAATAATCCCGACGAGCCGTCGCGTTACTATACTTATAATGATCTTTATATTGAAGTATCAAAATTAGCCAATGTTTTGCGGGAGCAAGGTGTTAAAAAAGGCGACAGGGTATGTATTTATCTCCCTATGATACCTGAACTGGCTTTTGCCGTATTGGCCTGTGCTCGTATCGGAGCTATTCACACAGTTGTCTTTGCCGGATTTTCTGCAAATGCCCTTTCTTCGCGTATTAATGACTGTGAATGCAAGATGGTTATAACTGCAGACGGTGGTTATAGAGGTGCAAAAACAATCGATCTTAAACGAATTGTTGACGAAGCTCTTGTAAAGACTCCTTCCATAGAAAAGGTACTTGTAGTTAAAAGAACCAACCAGGAAATAAAAATGACAGAGGGACGCGATCTATGGCTACAGCCACTTTTAGATGAGGCAGAAACTACAAATATTGCTGAAGTAATGGATTCTGAAGATCCGTTATTCGTTCTTTATACTTCAGGATCAACCGGAAAGCCGAAAGGTATGGTTCATACAACCGGTGGATATATGGTATTTACAGCTTATACATTTAAGAATGTATTTAACTATAAATCCGGTGATGTTTATTGGTGTACAGCCGATATAGGGTGGGTTACAGGACATTCTTACACAATATACGGACCATTACTGAATGGTGCAACTACAATTATATTTGAGGGGACACCCTCATACCCAACACATAGTCGCTTTTGGGAAGTCATACAAAAGCATAAAGTAAATCAATTTTATACGGCGCCGACTGCCATTCGCTCTTTGGCTAAAGAAAAAATTGAGTATGTGCAGAACTTCAAACTCGACTCCCTAAAGGTTATTGGCTCAGTTGGTGAGCCAATCAATGAGGAGGCCTGGCACTGGTATAACGATCACGTTGGCAATAAGAGGTGCCCTCTGGTTGATACATGGTGGCAAACCGAAACGGGTGGTATAGTTATATCTGCTATTCCGTTTGTTACGCCAACAAAACCTACATATGCTTCCCTGCCCTTGCCCGGAATCAGACCTGTTTTAATGGATGATCTGAGAAATGATATTAAAGTCAACCAAAAAATAGGGAATCTCTGCATTGAGTATCCGTGGCCCGGAATTGCACGTACCATCTGGGGTGATCATCAGCGTTATATAGACACATATTTTACCAAATTTCCGGGAAAGTATTTCTCCGGCGACGGAGCTCTGCGGGATGAAGTTGGATATTACCGTATAACAGGAAGGGTTGATGATGTTATAATTGTATCAGGGCATAATCTGGGAACAGCGCCTATCGAAGATGCAATTAATGAACATCAGACAGTAGCTGAGAGCGCTGTTGTTGGGTTTCCTCACGATATAAAGGGTAATGCTTTATATGGATATGTGGTATTAAAAGAGACAGGATTGTGGCGCGACCGCAATAATTTGATGAAAGAAATTAATCAGTTAATCTCAGATCAGATTGGTCCCATTGCAAAACTTGATAAAATACAATTTGTAACAGGGTTACCTAAAACCCGCTCAGGCAAAATAATGCGCCGTATACTCAGAAAGATAGCTGAGGGAGAAAGATCTGACTTTGGTGATATAACAACCTTGGTTAATCCGGAGATTGTTGAAGAAATTAAAGAGGGATGGGTTGAGTGATTAACATTGTTTCACCGGTACCTCCGGTATTGAAGTCTTATACATCTCCTATGATAGCTTATAGATTCCATATAAATATATAAGGAACCTATAAGCGATCTATAAGGGAGCACCAGAGATGGTGCAGACAAGGGATAATTTTAAAGGCTGTCTTTACAGTTTATTGCAATGCTCAAAGAAGTTAATGTTCTCTAAATCCTTCCTGATAATTGCCTCCT
>CAZYNA010000007.1:0-51717 GCA_964648775.1 uncultured Proteiniphilum sp.
ATACAAAATTTACTGAAAATATTACCCAATATTTCGTCAGTTGAAATCTGTCCGGTAATTTCGCCAAGGTAAAACATACATTCGCGTATGTCCTGAGCAAGGAAATCATGCGTAACACCAACATCTAAACCATCTTTTACGCGACGAATAGCCTCCAAAGCATTAATAAGAGCCTCGTAATGACGAAGATTAGTTACAATTACGTCATCCTCACCAATTGAAGGGATTGAAGCAGCTTTAACAAGTACATCCTGAAGCTGATCGGTGTTATACTGTTTTTTTGCAGATATGAAGAGACGCTCTGCATCTAAATCGGGCAAAAGAGATTTGTAGACGCCCCGTTGTTCGTCGGAAAGCAAATCAGCTTTGTTAAATAACAAAATCACATGCTTATCTTCAAGCTTTGGTACAATAAGTGAAGCGAGAGATTCAATCTTTTCAGCAGGGGTAGTCATATCTATCATCCACAGTATTATTGAGGCTTGCTCTATCTTCTGATAAGTACGCTCAATACCCATTGTCTCAACTACATCGGTAGTCTGGCGAATACCGGCTGTATCTATAAAACGGAATGTTACTCCGTTAATATTCACAATATCCTCAATTACATCTCGTGTGGTACCGTGAATATCGCTTACAATTGCTTTCTCTTCGTTTAAGAGAAGGTTTAGGAGCGTGGACTTACCAACATTGGTTTCTCCAATTATAGCGACGGGGATACCGCTTTTGATTGCATTTCCAAGACGGAATGAGTCGGCAAGAGATTCAATCTTAGTTTCAATTTCACCGGTTAGCTCATAAAGCTGCTCTCTGTTGGCAAACTCAACATCCTCTTCAGAGAAATCGAGTTCGAGTTCTATCAGCGATGCGAATTGCAGAAGTTTATCCCTCAACTCGGCAAGCTTGCGGGTAAAGCCCCCGCGCATCTGGTTCATTGCAACCCTGTGAGAGGCTTTAGACTCAGAAGCAATAAGATCTGCTACGGCTTCGGCCTGACTTAAATCCATCTTCCCGTTCTTAAAGGCTCGCTGCGTAAATTCGCCTGCCTGTGCTAACTGTGCCCCGGTTGAAAGTAGTAATTCCACCAGTTTTTGTTGTATAAATACCGAGCCATGACAGGATATCTCCACGCTCTCTTCTCCGGTAAATGAGTGCGGTGGATGAAAAAGCGTAACCAAAACCTCATCAAGTATTTCGTTATTATTTACTATTCTTCCGAAGTGTACTGTATTGGCATTTGCGTTGGAGAGTTTTTTCCCTGAAGGAGATTGAAATACTTTATCTGTAAGTGCTATACTACCCTCTCCTGATAAGCGGATAATCGCCAGTGCTCCCATGCCCGGAGGGGTAGATATTGCACATATAATTTGATTTGAATCTTTCATTTAATACGACTAATATCTGAAACTGCTACCTCCCAGGAACTCTCTCAGTAGTGATGTTGGTGGTAATTCGTGATCATTAATATAATTGAAGTAGCCTAAGAATTTAAGCAGCCGGTATGCCTCCGAATACTCAGGAGCAGTGCGGGGGACCTGCATCAATATTGGCTCTGCATGTCGGCGTATTGCTGCCAGTTCATAGATCATTGCTGAGTTGAACATAACATCTGCATTCTCCTGAAACGGGAATATCCATTTATCCTCTCCGCGACGAACGCTTTCCCAGCGGGAGATTGTATCCTGAGCTGAGTAACCTCTGTGAGTATAATCGCGTGTAAGGCGACGAATCAATCGATTATCAGAGGCAGGTATCCAGTTATGATCATCAAGCGAAATAGTTGTTAGTGCCGATACATATATTTTAAACTTATTGTTTTCAGGAATATGTTCAGTCAGCTTAGGATTTAAACCGTGGATACCTTCAATTATCAGTATGCTTTTCTTATCCATTTTCAGATAATTTCCCCTGTACTCGCGCTTACCGGTAACAAAGTTGTAAGTAGGGAGTTCCACAGTCTCTCCTTTCATCAATTTAAGAATATGATCTTCAAACAGCTCAAGATCGAGAGCATAAAGCGATTCATAGTCCTTCTCCCCGTTCTCATCGAGAGGTGTTTCATCACGTTCAACAAAATAATCGTCAAGCGATAGTCCCACCGGCTTTATAAGGTTTACCATCAGCTGCACCTCTAATCGTTTACGGAAGGTTGTTTTTCCTGATGATGAAGGGCCGGAGATAAATACTACTCTTACTCCATCCTCAGACTCTTCGGACCTGTTGGTTATCTCCTTAGCAATATCCGAAATCTGCATCGACTGATAAGCTTCTGCAACCTGAATAACTTCATAAACACGGTCATCCTGAATTGCTCTATTAAGATCTCCAACATTATCCAGTCCGCTTATCTTAAGAAAATTAAGATGCTCACGATAAACATTAAGCAGCTTCTCCTGCTCTATTTCCGGTTCAAGCTCAACCGGGTTCTCACGATTTGGCACTCTCAGCAAGTATCCTCCATTATGCGGCTGGATATCAAACAAAGTAATATATCCTGTTGAAGGTGTGAGGCTACCATAGAAATAATCTACATAACCATTTAATTTTGAGTAGCGGGAGTATAGCGAGTCGGATGTTTCAAGCAATCTGGCTTTATCCTCCATACCAAGTCCTCGAAACAGCTTAACAACTTCTGTTGTTTCTTCTTCAACCTGAATAAATGGCATATCAGCTTCTACGATTTCCTTCATTCGGTTGCGTATGGTATCAAGCTCCTGTTTTCCAACGGGTACATCAGCCTCAATCTGAAAATAATACCCTTTTGAGACCGCATGTTCTATATACATTTTTGCATTTGGAAGGATATCGTCTATTGCTTTGCCCAAAATAAAGCATAGCGAACGTACGTATGTACGCATTGCTGATGAGTCGGATAAATCAACAAACTCAACAATTTTTGGTCGGTATACCCGATACGTTAACGACTCTGTTTTGTTATTAACCCTTGCATTTGCTATCATGAATGGGGATTTAACATTAAAAATATCAATTAGTTCCACTAATGATGCTCCAATAGGCACCTCTTTTCGTTCATTATTGTTCAAACAATGCACTGTAACTGTGTCGGACATATTTTTTCTTGTTTTTAAATTACTAAATTACATATTTTTTTAGAGATTGCACCCTTAACGCAGAAATTATGTATCTTCGTAGCTGTCTGATGCAATATATAAAATTAATTTGTTACTGAGATGAACGACTGGAAAAAAAGGCTTGATATTGTATATTCTACCAACCCTGACTATCACTATAATGATGGCAGTGATGAGGCTGCTGAAACCATACCGAAAGAGAAACAAGTGCTCAGAATTAGTCTGGATAAACGAAATAGAAAAGGTAAATCGGTTACACTTATAACAGGATTTGTTGGTACTGAGGATGATTTGAGCGACTTGGGTAAATTGCTTAAAACGAAGTGTGGTGTGGGTGGATCAGCAAAGGATAATGAGATAATTATTCAGGGAGATCACAGACAAAAGGTATTGGATATTCTTGTAAAAGAAGGTTATGTAAAATCGCGTATAATTTAATCTTAGCAAATCTGTTTAAATGCAAAACTTGCATATCATAAGAGCTTCTGCCGGTTCAGGAAAAACGCATCGTCTCACAGGTGAGTATATGAACCTGCTATTCTCAAAGCCTTTTAACCACAGGCATATTCTTGCTGTTACGTTTACCAACAAAGCAACAGATGAGATGAAATCGAGAATTGTGGAGCAGTTGTACCGACTTGCTTCGGGGAGGAGCTCCGACTATCTTGGGCAGCTTACAAGTAACTTTGAGTTGGATGAGAAGGCTGTTAGAGAGCAGGCAAAAAGGATTCTTGAGACTATACTTCACGATTATTCATCTTTTTCTATAAGCACTATCGATAGGTTTTTTCAGCAGACCATGAGGGCGTTTACTCGCGAAATGGGTCTTGCCGGAGGATATAACGTGGAGGTAGATCACTCTGCAATGTTGATGGAAACGGTTGATCTGATGCTTTCTGAACTGGATAAAGCAGAGAATAAATCGCTTAGCGAATGGCTGCTAAGGTTTATGCAAGATAGCATTGAAGAAGGCAAAAGCTGGAAGATTGAGCAGGAGGTAATGAAGCTTGCTCAACAACTCTTTAATGAGACCTACAAATCTTTTAGCGGAGAAGAGCAGGAAACGATTCAGGATAAGTCGAAACTAGAACCCTACAAGCAGATGCTGATCAAAATAATTAAGGCTTATGAAAAAGAGGGTAAATCGATTGGCTTAAGAGCTGTAAGTGTAATGGAGCGCAACGGACTGGCGCCAGATGATTTCAAATATAAGAAGACTTCAGGATTCGGACTATTCATTAAACTTGCAAATGGTATCATGGATAAGCCGGGTGCCCGTTTACTGAATTTGGTTGACAATATCGACTTATGGTTTGGTAGCGACAAGTCTAAATCTGATGCTATACGTTCTGCATACTCTGACGGACTGAACGATTGTGTCAGGGATGTTATCTATCATTGCGATAATGATCTGTATTATAATACAGCGAGAGAACTTCTGAAAAACTTCTATACTTTAGGCATTCTCAATGATATTAAGAAGCGACTTCAGATATTGCAGCAGGAGAATAATACTCTTTTCCTGTCTGATACTACCGAACTGCTAAATGATATTATAGCCGATTCTGACTCTCCCTTTATTTATGAAAAGACCGGTACGCGAATCACAAATTATATGATTGATGAGTTTCAGGACACTTCACGGATGCAGTGGAACAACTTTAAGCCACTTATTGGCGAGAGTCTTGCTTCAGGTGATTTTAACCTTATTGTTGGTGATGTAAAGCAAAGCATTTATCGGTTCAGGAATTCCGACTGGAAACTTCTTGAGGAGCAGGTTGAAGAGGATTTTAACAGTGAATATATTGATAAGCACATACTTGATACCAACTGGCGAAGTGACGCCAATGTGGTGCGGTTCAATAATGATTTCTTTATAAATGCTTCACAGATTTTGCAGGATGACTTTGATCTCTCTTCAGGTATTGATGTGGAAGATATAGATAACAGTCAGATTGTTAATGCATATAAAGATGTTTATCAGCATGTTCCTGAGAAAAAAAGCGAAAGTGGGGGCCAAGTAAAAATAACATTCCTCAAAAAGAAAGATGAAACCGACTGGAAGTCTGAGGCTTTGGAAAGACTTCCGCTTGAGATTGAGGCTTTACAGGACCAGGGTTTTGCGCTTAAGGACATTGCGGTGGTTGTAAGGTGGAACAAGGAGGCTGTTGAGGTAGCGGAAACTCTTCTTGAATATAAAGAGAATCACCCTGATTCGCCATATAGATATGATATAATTTCTAATGAGGCACTTCTGATTGGGAGTGCGCAGAGCGTTAAGGCTATAATTGCGCTGATGCGTTATTTCAGAAACCCGAAGGACTCAGCGCTTAGAATGATGGCTATATATGAATTCTACAGGTTTATTCATAAGATGAATCCCACTGAAGCTTTGAGCGCATACAGCAAAAATGGAGGGGTTGACGGAGGGTTCCCTGATGATATGCAAGAACAACTGGCCGGCTTGTCGTCTCTGCCTTTTTATGATATGATTGAGGGGTTCTTTGCTTTATCTGCCGACTCGCTTGAAGAGAAGGAAAACGCCTATATTCAGGCATTTCTGGATATTGCTTTAAAATTTAGTAGCGATAGTTCGGCTGATCTTAATGCGTTTCTCGATTGGTGGGATGAGGATGGACAAGGCAAGGCTCTGTTTTCGCCGGATGATCAGGATGCAATCAGATTAATTACAATTCATAAGTCTAAAGGTTTAGGTTTTGGTGCAGTAATTATGCCTTTTGTGAATTGGCGGGTTGACCACATGTATGGAGGTAACCGCTCTACTATAATATGGTGTAAACCAAACATAGAGCCTTTTAATGAATTAAGTGTGGCGCCGTTAAAATACAGTAAAGCGTTAATGGGTACTATTTTTAATGAGGACTATTTAGCTGAAAAAAGAAGTACTTATATCGACAATCTGAATCTTTTGTACGTAGCATTTACCCGTGCAAAACACAGACTTATTGCTTATGCTCCGGTTCCGGCTAAACCTGAGAACATTACTGATGTTTCTGACCTGCTTTGGAAGAGTGTCGGAGATATCTCATTAAATGACTATCTTAATGAGCTTGATGATGAGTGGGTTTTTGAACTGGGCAAACCCTCTAAAAGAGAATCTGCTGAAGCTAAACCTGATACGGGAATTTATAATGCAGGCAGGTGGAAATCTGTTCCGTATGACAATAGGTTAAAACTGCGACTTAACTCAATTGGCTTTTTTAGTGAGGATGGTAACAGAGATTACGGTAAATTGATGCACGATATAGTTAGCAATATAAAAACTCTGGAAGATATTCCTATTGCAGTAGAAAGAAAAATTTCTGAGGGGGAACTAAATGAATCTGAAAGAGAAAAGACTATTAGTGAGCTGACTCACTATTTAAACATACCCAATGTAAGTGAATGGTATAGCGGCAAATACAACATCCTGAATGAAACACAGGTACTCCATCCGCAAACAGGGTTTAGTCGCCCCGACAGAGTAATGATCGACAAAAATGAAGTCTTTGTTGTAGACTATAAATTTGGTGATTCTGAGGACTCAAAATATACCCGTCAGGTAAAACGATACATAAAAACTATATCAGATATGGGATATCCGAATGTGAGAGGTGCAGTATTTTACGTAAAACAAGGTAAAGTAGAGTTGGTTGAAAACTAATTAAATATCATTGTTTGATCTGTAATTTCACTAATTTCCCATCCATTGCTGATACAATCAACTCATTGTTGTCTGTAGGAAGAATCATATTAATTAGTCCGTTAGAAATTCTGTATTTCCAAAGGAACTCACCATCAGCAGCTCTGTATGCAAATATATTACCTTTATCGGTAGGCGCATAAACAACACCATCCTTTTCAACCACCGGAGTTGGCGCAAGTTCATATCCCATATTTTCGCCCGAAGAGATCCATTTAACAACTCTATCAGAAGATTTGGCATCTACAGCAAGTATATCTCCATCCATTGTTTTGGCATAAACTGTGTTTCCATCTTCCGACTGACCAATAGATTCCCTAACCCTATTTTCAGGGTCGTTATACCTCCACACAACTTCACCTGTTTGTTCATTAAGAACAGTCATATATCTATCCGGAGAAGCCAGATAGACCCTTCCATGAGTGATTACAGGCACCACTTGTGCCGGTGACAACATTCGGTTTGAGTGACCGTTTCTCCATACCCATTTAGGATTCCCTGTTTCAATATCCAAAGCATAAAACTCATTTCCCCAGCTACCGAAGAACAGTACGCCATCTTTAACAACCGGCCTTGTCACAACAAAATTATTCACACCATCAAACTCCCATACAAGCTCGCCGGTTGACACATCCCACGCACGGCAATACCCATCACCTCCGGCAAGCATAACTTTGCCATCAGCACAAGCAGGTGCAGATACTACAGGTTTTTCATTTTTGAGTTTAAATAGCTCCCTGCCGCTCTCCTTCTCCAAACCATATAAATATGAATCTGAGGAAGCGCACCAAACAACTCCCTCATATACAACCGGAGTAGAGTAAATTTTCCCATTAGTTGTGTAGCTCCATATCAATGTTCCGTCGGCAGCATTTACCGCTTTTATTTCACCTGCTGTATTAGTATAGAACAATACATCATTTTCCAGGAACATTGCACCCCCCATATCGCTATCTTCCTGAACATTCCATATTTCAGACACAAATTGATGATCGATATTAAAAGAGAAGTCGGGACGAGGAGAATCTGACTCCCAGGCCGGTCTTTCAGCTGTTGAGTAGGCAAGCCATGGCAATTTGCTTACACCATTTGCAGAACGCTCCTGTAAGTATACAGAATCATTATCTACAGATATAATATTATATCCTCCAAACTCCTCCTTTGCCCGCAGGTTAGATCGGCACATAGCAGCATTAACGCCTTCAAAGTTAAGCTCACGGTTGTTATGCCCGTGTCCGCACAACATAAGCTGCACATTATAAGGGCGGAGAGCGTCCATCACCTCAAACCAGTTATTAAGCCCCTCATCCATCGGATAATGATTAACATAGATTATCGGCGTATCTTCATCCACACCCTTGAGTTCTTCGAAAAACCATGTAAGGTTTTCGCGTGGAATTTGCCCGGGGCTCATTCTCATATTTGGACCGGATGCCAATCCGATGAATTTATATCCATTATGCTCAAAACCGAAAGTCTCGTTGCCAAAAGTTTTAAGGAAATCGTTTGTACCACTCTCCGACCAGTTGGAATCGTGATTACCCGGTAATGCGTAGTACGGTACATTGAGCTCATCAAGTATATCTTTGGCCGTAGTTAGTTCTTCGAGAGACCCAAACTCAGTAACATCGCCTGATACTATTACGAAAGAGATATCATCTAAAGAGTTAATATCCTGTACCGTTCGAATTAGATCCTCATTATTGTTGGGATTACCTATATGAGTATCGGTTACCAAAGCAAATTTAAAGGGCACTTTATTCTGCGATGCAGGTTTGCATGAAATGAATAAACTCCCCACAAGGGAAATTGATAAAAACAAACTGATTATTAGCGATAACGCCCGACTTGTAAATGTTTTAAATAGTTTCATAATATATTGTTTCTCATTCATGATTCTGCCAGGAATCAATGATTATTGATTTAATAATAAAAAGTGAAAATTAATTCTTTGCATTATTGAAGAACTCGTTGAAGAAGAGCACCTGATACTTAATGGCATTGGTCCAGTACTCCCAGTTGTGCGCTCCCGGGCGCGATATATAATCATGAGGAATATTTAGGTAAAGGAGCTCGTTATGTAGTTTTTCATTTACATCATAGAAAAAATCATCTACTCCGCAATCGATAATTATCTTTAATTTATTAGGTGTAAGAAGATGGAGAAGACCCATAACTGTATGATTTTCCCAGACTTCGGGATTATCAGCTTGCTCACCGATATACTTCTTCATGCTCCAGTTTTCGGGAAATGGGCGAATATCAACACCACCACTCATACTTCCACAAGCACCATACACATCCTGATTTCTAAAGCCTAGATATAATCCGCCATGTCCACCCATGCTAAGTCCGGTCACCGCCCTACCCTCACGAGATGCCACAGTGTTGTAATTAGCATCAATCCATGACACAAGCTCCTTTGCAACAAAGGTCTCATATTGATAATTATCATCAATGGGACTATCCCAATACCAGCTGTCGAAACCACCATCGGGACATACTATAATTAACTGGTGCCTGTCTGCAAGTTCTAAAACAGAAGGATATTTTTGGACCCAGCCATCATACCTGTCGCTATAACCGTGCAACAGATAAATAACCGGGAACTCTTTTTCGCTATTATAAGATTCGGGCTTAACCACAACGGTTTTTATATCTCTATTCATTTTATTACTGCGAACAGCGAGGGTATCGACCGTAGCAGAGATTGCCGGCAGCGTAAACAGCAGTAATAATAAAGCGGCTGCTTTAAGAGTTTTCATTTCAGCTATTGTTATTTAAGTTTTACTCAAAGATAATATCCTTTTTTTAAAAAACATATTTAATAGTAATTTTGATTTTACCATTATTGAAACCCCGAAACGTTAAATAGAGTTTTCAAAAACAACAAAACTATCAATTTCCATGTTTAACATTTTACTAGTCAGAATAAACTGCACTAATTAAAACAGATTATTATGGAAATTCAGAAAAAAATTGACGGAAACAGAGGAAGCTTTTTTATAGAGCAAGATGGTAGGCAAATTGCAGAACTCGATTTTGTACTAAGAGATAATAATGTTCTTGATGCAAATCATACGGGAGTGCGACCAGAGCTTGAAGGACAAGGTATTGCGGGCAGATTGTTTGATAAAATGGTTGAGTTTGCACAAGAAAACAACTATAAGGTGAAACCCACATGCCCCTATATTCTTGCGAAATTTAAAAAAAATCCTGAAGGGTTCGATGATATTTGGTTGAAATAGAATTATATAAAAAATAAAAAATCCGCCGGACATATAACCTAAATAACTTGTCCGGCGGATTAACTAT
Organism: uncultured Proteiniphilum sp.; assembly: GCA_964648775.1. Classification (GTDB taxonomy): domain Bacteria; phylum Bacteroidota; class Bacteroidia; order Bacteroidales; family Dysgonomonadaceae; genus Proteiniphilum. Next base: position 10,111 of record CAZYNA010000007.1, read on the forward strand.
AAGCGCATATGTATTCTGCGTTTAGATAACACTAAAACACTAAGAAAAACCTAAAACACTACTAATTCTTTGGCTTAATTCCGCAACCGATAGCAACAGTTGTTGCGGGGTCGGGTGTATTACCGGTCAGCAATGCATTTACAGCATCTGAAGCATAAGTAGCATTTACTGCCGATTCATCCTTATAATTATCATCAATAGTTCCGGTGTAAGTAACTACAAAGTCGCCATTACCATTATTCTTCAACAGAAATATTTCGGGAGTGCGGGTAGCACCATAAGCCTGGTATACCGACTGGTCCTCATCTTTTAAATATGGAAACGGATAGTTCTTATCTTGCGCTCTCTTCTTCATCTCCTCCATTGAGTCGGCAGGCTGCTGCTCAGCATCATTAGGGTTTATAAACACCACCGGATAACCCTGAGGTGCAAACTCATTATGCAGAGCTATCATTCTATCTTCGTATGCAATAACGTATGGGCATGGATTACAAGAAAAAATAACCATTACACCTTTTTCATTTGCATAGTCGGATAATGAAACAGTGGTTCCATCTACGTTAGTTAACGAGAAATCGGGAGCCGTCGTCCCCACTGCAATAGGCTGTGCACTCAAATACAGAGCACTTAACACAAAAGTAAATAATAAAAGAATCTGTTTTTTCATCGCTGCAATAATTTATAATGTTAGTTTGAAATTAACGGCTCAACTATCTCTTCGAGCTCGCTGTAAGTGAGTTCATTTGGATAAAACTCTCTGAATCCCTTACCATATATTAGAGTTGCAGGAATACCACCCTGCCATTTTTTATCAACTAAAGGTATCCAGCTATTAAAATCTGGATCATCTAAAAGGATTACCTCATTTTTCATATTATTCTTTTGAATAAATGGAATCAGACTCGACTCAATCTGACTGGGCATATCCATACTAATCATTAAAATTTTCAGATTTTTATCACGATACTTCTCTCCCAGCTGCTCAAAATAAGGTACCTCTTTAATACAAGGTGCACACCATGTTGCCCAAAAGTTTATAACATATACAGTATCATTATCCTTTTCCAGAAGAGGTCTGATCTGTTCAAACTCAACAACTTCTATCTCTTTATTCACTCCTTCATCGGATACAGATCTGTTTTCGGAATAAATAAGACCTGTATAAAATATAAATAAGCAGCCCGGAATAAGATAATAAAGAGTCTTCATCATACTTTTTCTTTAGTTTAAATATAAAGTGATTCTTCTCGGTGAACAAATCATTAGTATTTGTTGTTCACGGTAACCCATTGCAAATCCGTTAAATATAAAATACAAACGTTAAGGACAGGAATAAAAAAAGGTGCAGATAATAAATCCACACCTATTTTTAAATTGTATTGTTTCCTTCTAATATTAATCGAGCAGAGAAGAAGGATCTAAATTTTCATGCTCAATATCAAGGAAATACTTATAAGTTTTCACCTGAAGTTCGCTGCAAGCATCGTAATCACAAACAATTATACCTTTTTCATGTAATTGCAATGCGCTGATTGTCCACATTTGCGTAATCGGACCTTCAACTGCATGATATAGTGCTCTTGCCTTATGAAGACCATTAACAAGAATCAGAACCTCCTTAGCATCAAGAACTGTTCCCACACCTACTGTAAGGGCTGTTTTTGGAACTTTATCTACATCGTTATCAAAGAAACGTGAGTTAGCAATAACAGTATCAGTAGTAAGAGTTTTAATTCTTGTTCTGGAAGATAAAGACGATCCCGGTTCGTTGAAAGCAATATGACCGTCAGGACCAATTCCGCCAAGGAAAAGATCAACCCCTCCAACATCCTTCATTGCTTGTTCATAAGCAGCACATTCAGTCTCAGGATCTTTTGCCATTCCATCTAAAAGATGCACATTCTCTTTTTTGATATCTATATGATTAAAGAAGTTAGTCCACATAAATGTATGATAACTTTGTGGATGATCTGCTTCTAAACCTATATACTCATCCATATTGAAGGTCACTACGTTTTCGAAAGAAACTACTCCTCTTTCATACAGTTTAATTAGTGCCTTGTAAGTATTTAAGGGTGAAGAACCGGTAGGTAGTCCAAGCACATACGGTTTTTCAGCAGTAGGCTTCGCTTTATTTATTTTTGCTGCGATATAATTTGCAGCCCATTGTGCCATCTGATCGGCGTCAGGTTGAATAATTAGTCTCATAATTTCTTATTATTAATTTTCTGAATATTTATTGTTGAAGTTTTTGAGCCATTGTACGACCAAGAAGAAGTGCCTGCTCCTGAACCTCAGTAAGCATTCCCTGCTTCATAACAACCGGTTCTGAAATCAATTCAAACTCCATATTCTCAGCAAATTGTCTGAGATGTTTAGCAGAGGCATCAGACCATGTGAAGCTGCCAAAGCATCCAAAAAGACGGTTTTTAAGATTCTTATTTTGCAGGGAGCTAACCAGACTGTCAACTGCCGGAAAAAGCTTGTTGTTATATGTGGGCGAACCAATTATAAGTCCTTTATATTTAAAAACGTCGCGAATTATATCCGACTCATGACTCTTGGATACATGGTGCATAACAATATCTTTAACACCATTCTCTGCTGCTTCGGTTGCTATAATATCAGCAAGCTCCTCAGTATTTCCATACATGCTTCCATAAGCTATCACAATACCATTGTCAGCATCATACCTACTTAACCTGTCGTAAAGCTTAACAACCTCAGCAATATTCTCCTTGATAGTCCAAACCGGCCCGTGAGTAGAGCAAATTGCATCAATTTCCACATCTGCCAACTTTCTTAAAGCAGTTTGTACAGGTGATCCAAACTTACCCACAATATTTGAGTAATAGCGAATCATTTCATCCCAATATTTTTCCGGACGTATCTGGCTGTCAAGAACACCGCCATCAAGCGAACCAAATGTACCAAATGCATCAGCACTAAACAAAGTACTTCTTTCGGGAACGTAAGTCATCATCGTTTCAGGCCAATGCACCATTGGAGTCATATAAAACCTTAGCTTTTTGGTCCCTAAGTCTATTTCATTCAGTTCCTCAATCTCAATTACATTTTCTGTTATTCCATAATACCCTTTTAGCATATCAACAGTACGCTTATTTCCAATAATGTTGATATCTGGATACTTAGCAACAATCATTTCGATGGCACCTGAATGGTCGGGTTCCATATGATTTACAACAAGATAATCAATTGTCTTATCGCCTAAAACAGACTCTATTTTTCTGAAGAACACATCAGAGTAGCATATATCAACAGTGTCGATTAGTGCAATTTTCTCATCAACAACAATATACGAGTTATATGAAACACCTTTTGGCAATGGCCACATATTCTCAAAAAGAGGTTTTGTACGGTCGTTAACGCCTACATAAAAGATATCTTTTGTAATTTCAATTGGTTTGTACATAAATATTATTTTTATTTCTTCTTTGACTTAGATTTTGGTTGAAACATTTCGGACTGTTTAGGTGTATCGGCAACTACTGCTGGTTTTCTAAGTGCATTCACAATAAGCCAGATACCCCAAATCACAAACGGAATACTTAACCACTGACCAATATTTAGTCCGGTACTTGCTATCATGTCATACTCTTCATCAACCTGTACATTCTTAACAAACTCAACAAAGAAACGGAACAGGAATATAATTAATATACCAACACCGGTAATTAAGCCTTTTCTATCCTTGGCATCAGTACCCCAGTAAAGATACATTGTTATTCCAAATACTACCAGATAAGCCAAAGCTTCATATATTTGAGTTGGATGTGATGGTTGAGTATAAATTGGCTCTGCTCCCTGCATCCACTGATAGATATTATCTACGAAACGAAAGCCCCACGGCTTGTCGGTGGGTCCGCCATAAATCTCATGATTCATAAGATTTCCAAAACGAATCATTGCTGAGGTGAACCCGGTAGGCACCATCACCCTGTCGAAAGTCCACAACATACTCTGTTTTGAAACCTTTCGCGAATAAAGCCAAACAGCAATAATAATTCCTATTACACCGCCATGGCTGGCCAGTCCGCCTTCCCATATCTTAAGCATCTCAAACGGGTTGGCAAGATAATACTGAGGCTCATAAAAAAGACAATGCCCCAGCCTGGCTCCAACAATGATTCCAACAATCATATAAACAAAAAGGGAATCGAACCATTTCTCAGGCAGATCCTCTTTCTTGAAAATACGTTGTACTATATATACAGCTACTATTAATCCAATGACCCACAGGAGTCCATACCATCGAATTTCACGACCAAGTATGGTAAAAAGAGTGGGGTCTACATTCCAGGTTACAGCGAGTAATGAATTCATTATGATAGATATTTTTGACAAAGATAAGGAACTTTTTTGTCTTATGGGTTATAGTGATAAGATTCGCCCGGGACATATAACTTATATTATTTCTAAACCAGCTTCTCAATCCAATGCTCCTTTTTGCCGGGCAATAAATCAACTACGGGCACTTCAATTAGCGTGTACGCACCTGGCTGCAGTTTCATTGTTGCTCTTGCAGAGCTAACCAAAACCTGCGCAGTTAGTGCCGGGTTATTAATACGCATATCAAATTTAAAAAGCTGATTCTGAGTTTTTCCTGATACCCCTTTGCGCTCCATCAACACCCCATGCCCCATATCTTTTAATGAATCAACATCTTCAACCTGAAACACATGAGTTTCATCTTTAGCAAAGTACTCATCAGTCTTAATCGATTTCGAAACGGAATGGAAGTCGAACCCCTCCTCCAACTCTATATAAACCATTCTGCGATGAACACCCGTGCCGGTTGGTATTGTCATAGAAAGAGCATTTTTAACACCCTCAATTGCTTTTACAGCCACGGTGTGACCCATACTCATACCTGGACCAAAATTGGTGTATGTAATACCTTGCGGCGCCAGTGCTTCCAGTAACGCACGAACTACTGAGTCGCTTCCCGGATCCCATCCTGCTGCAACTATAGATACAGAGCCATACTCTTTTGCTGTTTTATCAAGAGAGTTTCTGAGTTCTAATATTTTACTGTGTATATCAAAACTGTCAACTGTATTTATACCAAGTTTAAGACACTCGCCGGCATACTTTTCAACACTTCTGGTAGGTGCTGTTACAAAAGCCACATCAATATCCTCGAGCTCTGCAACAGACGAAACCACCATATATCCTTTCAGTTCGGCAGGAATATTTGTGGCATCTCTTCTAACCACACCTAAAACTTCAAAATCGGGTGCCACTTCAAGAGCTTCCAAAACATATCTCCCAATATTCCCGTATCCTATTATAGCTGCTTTTATTTTTTTCTGCATTTGTCCTGTAATTTTATTATTCAAATTCTTTACTTACAAATTTACATGAAATGAATTAATTATTTACTGTTTTCATCAATTTTCAAACGAGCTTTAACCTGCCAGTCTACATATTCATCACTCATATAATCGTAATCTTCTTCATCATTATTATTTTCATTATCATTATCCCAGACCTTAACCGGACGCTGCGGCCCCTGATTCCTGAATAATGTTGCAATAATTAATCCGCTAATAGCACCCGAAAGGTGCCCCTCCCATGATATGGTTGAATCTATATACTCCGTAATGGGAAACATCGACCAGACAGTTCCGCCATAAATAAAAACTACAACTAAAGAGACAGCAATTAATGGTATATACTTTCTGAAAAGACCGCTGAAAAAGAGAAAGAACAAAAGTGAAAAAACAAGTCCGCTTGCCCCAATATGGTACGAACCCCTACCAATCAGCCATGTTATCAACCCGCTAAGTAACCACAAAAGTATAAACGTATAGTATGAAATTTTACTGTAAAAATAAAACAGAAACCATGTAAGAATGATTAGTGGCAGTGTATTAGACCAAAGATGTTTTATTGATGAATGAATTAACGGAGAAAATAAAATCCCTTTTAGTCCGGAGAATTCGCGTGGTAAAATACCCAACTGTGTTAAGTTACGCTCAAAAACTCCGGAAATCTGTATTATGTAAGACAACCATACAAAAATTATTAAAATCATTGCAGGGATTAGAGCCAGCCACATGCGTTTTCTTTCGAATCTCTTAATATCAAAGTCTTCTATAATCATCAAATTAAAAATATACTTACAATTAACAAATATACAACTTTTTAAAACTTAATCAATTATCGATTCAATTTATAAATAAATTCATTTTATCCATTTTTTCTTTGTTCATTAAACCCAAATTTGTTATCTTTCGCAATAATTAAATGAACTCAACATTACTTAAACTTTTTTTGAGATGAGTTACCTGAAATTCAATAAAGACCTGATGATTAACCTGGAGTACTCCTTATACCGGAACGTGCTTAGAACAAACAGAAAGGGCGCCTATCACAATACAACAATATCTGGCTGTAATACAAGCAAATATCAAGGATTACTTGTAATGCCTGTACCTTATCTGGACGACGAGAATCATCTTATCCTTTCTTCATTCGATGAAACAGTAATACAAAGGGGAGCAGAGTTTAACCTTGGTATACACAGATATAGTGGAGACAATTACAGTCCGAAAGGTCATAAATACATTCGTGAGTTTAACAGTGACAGCGTACCCAAGACCATCTATCGTGTTGGCGGAGTTATATTATCAAAAGAAATTATGTTTTCTTCAAGTGAAAACCGGTTAATGATCAGATATACTCTTTTAGATGCGCACTCACCCACTACAATAAGATTTAAACCGTTTCTTGCTTTCCGTAAGGTGTCGCAGCTTACCCGCGAAAATGAACAGGTAGATCGCTCATACAGAGAGGCAGAAAACGGAATCAGCACATGTATGTACTTTGGTTACCCCGAGCTTTTTATGCAGTTTAATAAAAAGCCTGAGTTTGTGTATCACCCCGATTGGTATCGCGATATTGAGTATCTGCAGGATTTGCAGAGTGGTGATACATTTCAGGAGGACCTATATGTTCCCGGTTATTTTGAAATGTCCATATCCAAAGGTGAAGAGATTATTTTCTCGGCAGGTGATATTTTGGTTGATACTTCAACTCTGGCAAATGAGTTTAATTATGAGCTTAATAAGAGAACACCACGCTCAAGCTTTTTTAATTGTCTTAAAAACTCAAGTCACCAGTTTTACTACATACCAAACAAAGATGAGAAATACCTTCTGGCAGGATATCCATGGTTTAAGGTAAGAGCCAGAGATCAATTTATCTCACTCCCCGGTTGCACGCTTTCTGTAGATAGACCGGATGATTTTGAGAAAATTATGGATACTGCAATTCCTCATTTAAAAAACTTCATGAATGATAAACCTTTCAAAAGTTTTATCAAACAAATTGAAGACCCCGATGTTCTATTGTGGGTAACATGGGCGTTACAAGAGTTTTATAAACAGAAAAAAGAGATCTTTATAGATAAGTACAGCGATTTCCTCATAGAGATTGTAGATTACATTAAGTCTAACAAGCATCCAAACCTGGTATATCAGTTAGACAATGCCCTTCTTACAACATATGGAAGAGAAACTGCTGTAAGCTGGATGAACGCTATGATTGATGGGCGACCCGTTGTACCCAGATCAGGTTATTTGGTTGAATTCAATGCTCTTTGGTATAATGCGCTTAAATTTGCTGAAGAAACAGCAACTCAAAAAGGTGATGCTAAGCTGGCCGAGTCGCTTGGCAATACGGCAAAAACAGCAGCTTCCTCTTTTATGAAAATATTCATAAACAGTGCCGGGTATCTGTATGACTACGTTGATGGTTACTATAAAGATCCTAATGTAAGGCCAAATATGATTTTTGCAGTCTCTCTGCCCTACTCCCCACTTGAAAAGCGGCAAAAAAAGTCTGTTATCGACTTTGTTACTAAAGAGCTGCTCACAAACTGCGGAATCCGTTCTTTAACTCCAAAAAGTGATAAGTTCAGACCGCATTTCTCGGGTACGGAAAATGAGAAAGAGTTCGCCTATTTCAACGGAATGGCATTTCCATGGCTGCTTGGTCCCTATATCGAAGCATACCTAAATGTATTCCAAAAGAGCGGGTTATCTCTGGCAGATAGGATAATGATTGGAATTGAAGGGGAGATTCAGAACGATTGCATTGGCACAATTTCTGAGTTCTACGACTCAAACCCTCCTTTCATTGCACACGGAGGTTTCTCCTTTGCAATGAGCGTAGCAGAACTACTGAGGGCTAAGCGAATTATCAAGACAATGAAATGATCATGAAAATCAATTAACAAAAAGGGAATAGATGAAAGTATTAATGTTCGGATGGGAATTCCCTCCACATATTCTTGGGGGACTTGGAACAGCAAGTTATGGGCTAACCAAAGGGATGGCAAAACAGGAAGATCTGGAAACAATCTTCGTGATACCTAAACCTTGGGGCGACGAGGATCAGAGTTTCACCAAAATTATTGGAGCCAACAATACACCCATTGTCTGGAAAGATGTTTCAATGGAAACGGTTGATTCAAGACTAAACAAATACATGAATCCTGAAGAATATTTCTGGATGAGAGATAATATATATGCTGATTTCAATTACATGAACACCAACAACCTTGGATGTATTGAGTTTTCAGGCAGATACCCAAACAATATCCTCGAAGAAACCAATAACTACTCAATAGTTGCAGGTGTAATTGCACGTACATACGATTTCGATGTAATTCATTCGCACGACTGGCTAACGTATCCTGCAGGACTTCATGCAAAGAGCGTTTCAGGCAAACCATTGGTTATACATGTACATGCAACCGAATTCGACAGGAGTCGCGGTAAGCCAAATCCTATTGTTTACAATATAGAAAAGGATGGTATGGACAACTGCGACCAAATAGTCTGTGTTAGCGACCATACACGCCGCATAGTAATTGAAAATTATCATCAGCCATACTGGAAAGTAAAAACAGTTCATAATGCCGTCGACCCACTTAGCCCGGAAATTGAAGCAATAGAGCGAATGTCGGGTGTATCAGAAAAAGTGGTTACATTCTTAGGAAGAATTACTATGCAAAAAGGTCCCGAGTTCTTTGTTGATGCAGCAACTCAGGTAATTCAGAAAACCGACCATATAAGGTTTGTAATGGCAGGAAGCGGCGATATGATGGACCAGATGATCAGGCTCGTAGCGGACAGAGGAATTGCTCATAAATTTCATTTTACCGGATTCTTAAGAGGCAAACAGGTATACGAGATGCTCAAATCGAGCGATGTATATGTTATGCCATCTGTTTCAGAACCATTCGGAATTTCTCCACTTGAAGCAATGCAATGTAACGTGCCAAGCATAATTTCCTACCAGTCGGGTTGCTCCGAAATACTTACCAATGTTATTAAAACCGACTATTGGGATGTTGATGCTATGGCAGATGCTATATATTCAATCTGTACATATCCTGCAATGGCAGAACACCTTAAGATTGAAGGAAAAATTGAAGTAGATAATATTAAGTGGGAACATGCGGGACTTAAAGTCCGCAAAATCTACGATAGCCTTATTTGAAATAATATAAACTAACCATATAAGAAATATGAAGAAAATTTGCTTTTATTTCCAGATCCACCAACCGTTCCGGTTAAAAAGATATCGCTTTTTCAATATTGGTCGAGATCACTATTACTATGATGACTATGCCAATGAAGATATCATGCAACAGATTGCAGCAAGGTCATATATACCTGCCAATCGCATGCTTCTCGATCTCATCAATCAAAACAAGGGGAAGTTCAAGGTTTCATTCTCAATATCCGGTTTGGCACTTGAGCAAATGGAGATCTATACTCCCGAAGTGATTGACGGATTCCGTGAGCTTAGTAAAACGGGCGATGTGGAGTTTCTTACCGAAACCTATGCTCATTCGCTTGCGAGCTTATTCGATGAAGAAGAGTTCAAAAACCAGATTGAGCACCACTCCTCCAGAATTGAATCACTATTCGGTCAGAAGCCATCTGTTGTAAGAAACACTGAACTTATCTACTCTGATGAAATTGCAGAAATGGTATATAAAATGGGGTACACCAAAATGATAACCGAAGGTGCCAAACATATCCTTGGGTGGAAGAGTCCCAACTATGTTTACCAATCTGCAGCTGCACCTAAAATGAATCTATTGCTTAAAAACAGTAAATATAGTGATGATATTGCGTACAGATTCTCTAACTATAGCTGGAATGAATATCCGCTAACTGCAGAGAAGCTTATCTCATGGATTGCAGCAACTCCCGAAGATGAACAGGTATTTAATCTTTTCATGAATTATGAAGTCCTGGGTAACTTGCAACCTTCTCATACAGGTATATTCGAATTCATAAAAGCACTTCCAAGGTTTGCATTCGATAATGGAATCGGCTTTGCCACCGCAAGTGAGATACTTGATACCCATAAACCGATTGGAGAAATTAGTGTACCAAACACTATATCATGGTCTGACGAAGAACGCGATGTCAGCGCATGGGTAGGAAACAGCTTGCAGAAGAGTGCACTGAAATCGCTCTATGAGGTTGGTGAAAGAGTTAGACTTGTTACCGACAGGGGTTTAAAACTCGACTGGATATATTTGCAGTCCAGCGACCATTTCTTCTACATGTCAACAAAACACTTCGGTACCGGAAACAGCGAATTCAGTCCCTACATGTCGCCATACGACGCCTTCAACAACTACATGAACGTGCTCAGCGATTTCATTGAAAGAGTGAAGGCTCAATATCCTGTAACTGTTGATAATGAAGAACTGAATGCGCTGCTCACCACAATACACAACCAGGAGATGGAAATAAATCGTCTCCAGAAGGAGCTCAAGACTGTTATTGGCACCAACGAAGAGCTCTTGGTAGAAAAACAGAGCAGAAGTAACAAAGCCAAAAAGGAAAAGACAGGGAAATAATAATATAAGCAGGTAAAAAAAGGAGCCGAACACCGGCTCCTTTTTCATTTAAAACTACAACACAAATATAGATTACTACACTATCTATACTCTTTATTTTGCATAGCTAACTGCACGCGTTTCACGAATAACTGTAATCTTCACCTGTCCCGGATATGTCATTTCCGTCTGAATCTTACGTGCTATGTCAGCTGACAGCTTTTCTGTATCAGTATCATCAATCTTGTCTGCTCCAACAATTACCCTAAGCTCGCGACCCGCCTGAATAGCATAGGTCTTAACAACACCCGGATATGAAAGAGCCAGATTCTCAAGATCATTTAATCGCTTAATATAAGCTTCCACAATCTCCCTGCGTGCACCGGGTCTGGCACCCGAAATTGCATCACACACCTGAACAATTGGAGCCAGCAAGGTAGTCATCTCTACCTCATCATGGTGAGCACCAATTGCATTACAGATATCCGGCTTCTCCTTATACTTCTCAGCCAACTTCATACCAAGCACTGCGTGCGGCAGTTCAGGCTCATCATCAGGAACCTTACCAATATCATGTAACAGACCGGCTCTTTTGGCTTTCTTAGGATTCAATCCCAACTCCGAAGCCATAATTGCACACAAGTTTGCTGTCTCACGTGAATGTTGCAACAGGTTTTGTCCGTATGAAGAGCGATACTTCATCTTTCCAACCATACGAACCAACTCAGGATGCAACCCATGAATACCAAGATCTATAACAGTTCTTTTTCCGGTTTCTACCACCTCATCATCAATCTGCTTCTTCACTTTCGAAACCACCTCTTCAATTCTTGCAGGGTGAATTCTACCGTCTGCAACGAGCTGATGCAGCGATAATCGGGCTATCTCCCTTCTCACCGGGTCAAATCCCGAAATAACAATAGCTTCAGGAGTATCATCAACAACAATCTCAACTCCAGTAGCAGCCTCAAGCGCCCTTATGTTTCTTCCTTCGCGACCAATTATTCTTCCTTTCACCTCATCCGAGTCAATATGGAAAACCGTAATAGCATTCTCAATGGAAGTCTCGGTTGCTACTCTTTGAATCGACTGAATAACAATTCTTTTAGCCTCTTTATTGGCTGTCATCTTAGCTTCATCAATGATTTCACTAATGTACGACTGTGCATCGCTCTTGGCCTCCTCTTTCAGAGACTCAACCAATCGCTCTTTCGCCTCTTCCGCAGAGAGTCCGGATATTGCTTCAAGTTTCTCAACCGACTGGCGATGCATTTTTTCCATCTCAACATTTTTCTTGTCAAGAAACTCCTGCTGACCAGTCAGACTAACCTTAATTTCATCTACCTCATTATTCTTTTTATTCAGCTCCTCCTGTCTCTGGTTTAGCGTCATTTCACGCTGCTTAAGTCTGTTCTCAATGTTCTGAATCTTACTTGTACGCGAATTAATCTGCTTTTCAGCCTCATTCTTCAGGGCAAGCGTCTCCTCCTTCGCTTCAAGTAAAATCTTCTTTTTAATAACATCAGCATCCTTTTCCGCATCGCTCAAAATCTTCTGAGCCCTTGAGTTTGCTGATTTACCGGTCAGATACCACGCAACAAGCGCTCCGATAGCCAATCCGATAATTCCTATAACTATTCCCATATTCCATTTTATTAAAAATTAAAAAAACGCACTCAATTACATACATCACAACAGATGCATATAAAGGGTGCGTATACTTATATTCTTCTTATACTTAAGAAGATATTTTATTTTTTAAGATAGTCATCCAACTCGCTAATCAACGAATCAATCTTATCTTCAAAGGGTTTCGTATTATTCCTATCACCAAGAGAAAAATTCTCTGCCAACGCCTGTATTGCAGTCATTGCCAGAAAGTCTTGTGTCGACAATTTTGAGTTTTCGCTCCCAAATGCAACACGGTATTGGTTTAACTTTTTATCTATCCTCTTTTCGGCTGCCCGAAATGCCTGTTCATCAGATCGTTTTATCCTCAACGGGTATTTTCTGCCTGCTATCTCTAATGTTAATAAAAACTTTTCGTCTCCCATTACATAAATTTTAAAAGGTTTATTTTAATAAATTTATGCACTTATCAACTTCCCGCACCAATTTAGACAGTTTTATTTTTGCGGTGTCCACGTCAACTGACGCTGCTGTAATGGTCCTTGCAGTCTTTAAACTATCATATTTTGTTTTCAGTTCGTCCAAATCTTTAACAGCAAGATCGATCTCTTTTTTTCTCGACTGCACTTCCAACTTTAATCTGGCATTCTCATCTTTAAGTGAGTCGCATAAAAACAAAACCTGTTTTATACGCACTTCCAAATTAATAAGCAGCTTACTATTATCTTCAGTCATACGAAAACAAAAATTCACGCAAATATATGAATTGAAATAGAGTTTGACAAATTAATTAACCCTTATTTTTCAAACATTCATCACATTATAGCTATTTCTGGTTTCTTTGCTTCATATTTGATATCTTTGAGTTGCAAAATCAGATACATTAAGTTAGAATCTAAATATTATTATGATTGAATGGAAAATAAATATTAGCAAAGAAATATTAGATGTGTGCCCACAATTCAATCTGGCAGCAATCAACTGTAAAGTTAAAAACAGCAAACACAATGATGCACTTTGGCAGGAGATAGACAACTTCATCTCAGAGTTTACAAAAAACTACAGTATGCCGGAGATAAAAAACAGACCTTCCATCCAAGCTACACGAGAAGTTTATAAGCAGCTTGGCAAAGACCCCAACAGATACCGTCCGTCGGGCGAGGCTTTATGCAGACGGCTTCTTAAAGGACAAGGGCTCTATCAAATTGACACTCTTGTAGATCTAATTAACCTTGTTTCACTAAAACATGGATATTCAATTGGAGGTTTTGATGCTGATAAAATTGAAGGAGATATCACTCTTGGAGTAGGCCGTGCAGGCGAAGCGTTTGAAGCCATTGGTCGCGGCGCAATGAATATTGAAGGTATGCCTGTATATCGCGACTCAGTGGGTGGAATCGGCAACCCCAGCAGCGACGAAGAGCGCACAAAAATCACTTCAGACACTACAAATTTGTTAATGTTAATAAACGGATACTCAGGAGGTGAAGGCTTGCAAGAAGCAGCCGACTACTCAATCGATCTGCTAAAAAAATATGCAGATGCTGAGGAAATTGAATTGAGTATACTTCAATGATTAGCAGTTGTTATCTGAAGCCCCACAATTGAGAAGACCAGCAAGCTCAGGAAAAACATCCTCCAGAAAGTAACCGGCTCATGAAAAACAAATATCCCAAGCAAAACCGTACCAACGGCTCCTATGCCAGCCCACACGGCATATGCCGTACCGGTTGGAATTGGATGCGGATCACCCATCGATTTATATAGCAAAAACATACTAAGTCCCACACAAACAATAAACGAAGCAAACCATAACCACATCTCTTTTCCGGTTGTCTGCTGCATTTTCCCTAAACTCATAGCAAAAACCGACTCAAATAGTCCGCCTATAATCAAAATAATCCAATTTACACTCATTACCTTAGTCGTTATTTTTAAAAATTAATCTGTCTATTTCCGAAAATGATCTTACTACATCATGTTTGTAAGTACTATAATCTGAATTAGTTGAATTAACAATAATAACTTTAGATGCATTAGAATTTTCTGCTGCACCAATTCCCGACGGAGAGTCTTCAAATATCAGAGTCTCTTCCGGCTTTACCTTCAAAACATTCATTGCCCGAATAAAAATCTCAGGATTCGGCTTGCTTTTCATCGTACCGTCGTTATAAACAACCTTATCAAAATTGAAATATTTACCCAGATTGAGATGCTTAAAATAAAATTCAACATTATATAAATCAGAAGCAGTTGCAATCGTAAACGGAATACTTTCTGATTTAAGGTATTCAAAGAAATCAACAGCACCCGGAGCAAACTCCATTTTATCTTTTAAACATAATGATTGATATATATCTTCTTTTTCAATTATAAACCCCTGTATCTCATCATCATCAAGGTCCTTATTGAAAATATTCACAAGTATCTCTGAATTGTTCTTACCATGAATTTTCTGATTTTTCTCCTCATCACTCAAAATCAAAGAATATTTTTCAAGAAACAAATCCCACGCCTGATTATGCAAATGTGTGTCAAAGAAAAGCGTTCCATTAAAATCAAAAACAACTCCTTTTATTGCCATACTAACTATTAAATTCTGTTTGATTAGCAAAGATAACTAAAAGGTAATATAATCCGGTTACAATCCTTTGTTTCATTGTTTATTCGTACTTTTTCGTTTATTTTGTACATAGATATATTGATTTTATAAAAACAGGTGAACTTAATAAACCAACTTTCAGATATTTATAATCTTTATGTGGATGATTTATTTACATACGGCACTTATATGGGTTTTGACAGGGAGGTGGTTAAAGATGCAATTCACGATGTTTTTGTTAAGCTGTCGTCTGATCAAAAGATCCTTAATGACGTGAACAACATTAAGTTTTTTCTTTTAAAGTCGCTGAAAAACCGCCTATTAGATATCTATAGAAAGGATAAAAAACAGATTACTCTTGATGATGTTAACTTTGATGAGGATATGCCTTTCAGGATTCAGGTGAATATGGAAGACAGATATATTGAAGAGGAGGAGCGGGAATTAACCAAATCTAAAATTGAGGAGATGCTTAACTCACTAACCAGCAAGCAAAGAGAAATTATTTACCTGCGTTATATTCATGAATACGACTATGAGCAGATATCTGAATTATTAAGCATTAGCGTTCAAAGTTGCAGAAAGCTCGTTTCTAAAGCTCTAAAAAACCTCAGAATTAAATATGGATCATTGACTGTTTTATTACTTCTTCTTTAATAACACTTATTAAATCTAAATCAGCTGATTCTCAAAAAGAACAGCACCTCCTAAATGTTAATTTTAAAAGTTTTTGTAAAATAGGGGTATAATTTAAACTCCCGGACGTCTGTTTTGTATATACCAATGTTAAATGGTATGAAAATAATGACATTTAATAATCAATAAATCAATAATGGAGTATTCACGCTATACTGATTTTTTAAAAGATCCGGACTTTATTAACTGGCAACTGCTTAATGATGATTCGCTTGAAGAGTACTGGATGTGCTTTATTGATAGCAATCCACACCTTAAGGATGAGATTGACAGAGCTATTAGTTACCTGAAAGAAGAAGGCTTTAACGACAGACTAAGTCCGGAAGAGCGTGAAGAGCTGCTTAACAGAATTAGAGCAAGCGTAAGAGGCAAAAGAAAAGCAACTCTGTATGGTCGTTTAAAAATGACTATTGCAGCAAGTGTTGCCGTGGTAATAATTGCTGTTGTAGCTACCCTCTTCATAAACAATGGTGAGAAAACTATTCAGACTCCTACTGAGGAGGTAATTATTGGCGAGCTGCTTACAAGTGAAGACGTTAAGCTTCTCACAAGCAACAGCTCTATGATTTTTGAGAATGATGTTGAGGTAAAACTGGATGAGAAGGGAAACGCTGAGGTTATTCAAAGAAATAAAGAAAGTACCAGGATTGATATCAACAAGGATGAGTTTAACTCGCTTATTATACCATATGGTAAGCGATCGACAGTAACTTTATCCGACGGTTCTAAAATCTGGTTAAACTCAGGATCTATTCTTGAATTCCCTGCACAGTTTAATGGAAATAAGCGGGAGATCAGGCTTGCATCTGGTGAGATATATATTGAAGTTGCACACGATAGCAATAAGCCTTTTTACGTACACACCTCAGATTTTGAAGTTAGAGTCCTTGGCACTTCTTTTAACATATCTTCTTACGACAACTCAAACTCGTCGGTAATACTGGTTGAAGGAAGTGTAGCTTTAAAGCTACAAGGAGAGTCTGAGTCTATTTCACTCGCTCCTAACGAAAAGGCGGAATTCAATTCAGACTTAAACAGTTTTAACAAGCAAAATGTAGATGTAATTAACTACATCAGCTGGAAAGACGGGTATTTATCACTCGATAAAACAGCTATGACAGATATCCTTAAAACAATTGGAAGGTATTATAACTTATCATTTAATTTCGATCAGGGTGTTGATCTTAACATGCGTACATGCACCGGCAAGATCTATCTTTCTGATAACCTGGATAATGTTTTAAAAACTTTCTCACTGCTTTCATCTACAAATTACAAAATAGAAAATAACCGTATTTATATAACAAATGAAATTGATTAAATATTAAAGCCTATGAGATTGGAGAGTAATGAAATGGAATAAAAAAAGAGGCCGGATGGTAGCGCAAATATCATCCAGCCAAAGTAATTTAATTTTCTTAGTTCAATAATAATTAAATTGTACAAATTTATGAATAAATGCCTTAGGGGGTTTAAAGAGCACCCCAATAAACACAAAATTATACTAAAAAAGATGAGAACTACAGTGATATTATTATTTTGCAGCATCATGTTTTCTCAAGCGACTATTAGTTATTCACAGATTTTCAACTTTAATCTGAAGTCGACTTCTATCAAAGAGGTTTGCAAAGAGATTGAGGAGAATAGTAATTACATATTTGTTTTTTCGGATAATAGCGAAAAAATGATTGATAGGAGGGTAGACATTAATGCTAATACAACTGAAGTAACAGAGGTATTGGATGCTGTTTTACATGATTCGGGTCTAACTTATATGATTCTCGATAAACAGATAGTTGTTTACGAATCTAAAGAATCGGTTTCTGATGAAGTTTATAAAGCTGATATTTCAAATACGGTTCAGCAACAACAAGGTAAACAAATTACAGGAACTATCCTTGATGCTTATGGTGAGTCTATTATTGGCGCCAACATTATTGAAGTTGGCACAACAAATGGAACTGTAACCGATATAGATGGTAATTTCACATTGCAGGTAGCTAACAATGCCTCAATTCAGATTACATATATCGGTTATATTGATCAAACCATAAATACTTCGGGACAAACAAGTTTTAACATCACTCTGCAGGAAGACACTAAAGCCCTTGACGAGCTTATAGTTATTGGATACGGAACACGCCAGCGCAGAAGTGTAACGGGTGCAGTTGACCAGGTAGGTTCGAGTGCAATTGAGAATCGCCCGGTCAGCAACGCTGTACAAGCACTTCAGGGAGCTTCCGCAAACCTTATCATTCAGCAGAAGAACATGAACCCCAACGACAATAACATGTCTATAAACATCAGGGGTGTCAGCACGATGGGTAACAACGATCCTCTTATTGTAATTGATGGTTTAATTTCAACTACCAACACACTTAACAACCTTAACCAGAATGACATTGAAAGTGTTTCTGTTTTAAAGGATGCCGGTAGTGCTGCAATTTACGGTTCACGTTCGGCCAATGGTGTTATTCTCGTTACAACAAAGATGGGATCGAAGATGCAAAAACCGGTTGTACGTTTCAGTGGTCTCGCAGGATATCAGAATCCACACATTCTGTTTCAGCCTGTTGAGGGTTGGCAAAACGCAATGTATAGAAACCAGGCGAACATGAACTCGGGTGAGGATCCTGCATTTACGCCTGCACAGATTCGCGACCTGTACGATCACAGAAGCGAAGAGTACTGGTATTTCAATGAAATTATGCAGAAGGGGCTTCAGCAGAATTATAACCTTAGTGTTTCGGGTGGTAGCGAGAACACAACCTACATGGTTTCTGCAGGTTACCTAAATCAGGAGAGTAACTTCGTAGGTGGTTTTGGGATGGAGAGATACAACTTCCGTACAAACCTTACTACAGAATACAACAGATTTAAACTAACTTCCCAGATTGCTTACAACCGTCGCCAGGAGCGCACAATTGCAGGTGGTACGGGCAACGTTATTATTAACTCATCTCGTATACCTCCCTATTACTACTATCGTTTCCAGGAAGATGGCAAGTATCTTATCAATAATATTATTGGTGATGATAACACCTTGGCTAAACTGCAGGATGGTGGATATGAGAACAAGGATGAAGACAATATAATTGGTAGTGTGAATGTTGATTATAAGATTCTGGACGGTCTGACAGCGAAAGGGCTTGTGGGTATCGACCTCACACAGCATCACAGATTCAGAAGGGATATTCAGGTCCCTCTGTACTCTGCTGCCGACCTTGAGAATCCGGTTAACAGTCTTAATCCTAACAGACTAACTGAAGATTATAACAACAAACGTTATACATTAAGTACTCAGTTCCTTCTCGATTATGCGAAGCAATTAAATGATCTGCATCATATTTCGGGACTTATTGGTGTATCTAACGAGTCTTACACTTTCCAGGGAAGCAGAATTGCATGGAGATTTACTGACCCTGATTTAGGTCTTCCCACAACTGACGAAGCAGAACAGGATACTGGTAATAAAAACAGCATAGACGATACAGACCAGACAAGTATAACATCTCTGTTCGGTCGCTTTGGCTACAACTACATGGATAAGTATTATGGTGACGTTTCTTTCAGATACGATGGTTCATCTAAGTTTGCAAAAGAAAACAGATGGGGTTTCTTCCCTTCATTCTCTGCAGCATGGCGTGTATCAGAAGAGTATTTCATGGAAGATTACCGAGACAATGTTGGAGAACTGAAACTAAGAACTTCTTATGGTGTTCTGGGTAATCAGAATGTTGCCAATTATTCATATCAAACTGTTTATGAAATGCATACAAACAGTTATGTTTTCAATAACTTATCGGTACCCGGTACAGGGTTTACTTACGGTAATCCCGACCTGACCTGGGAGAAATCAGGCAACTTCAATATTGGGGTTGATGCGGGCTTCTTTAATAACGACCTGTATGTATCACTCGATTATTTCAACAAGAGAACCTGGGATATTCTTCTTGCTCCGGAGGTTTCATCAGTTTTCGGAAGCTCCGCAGCTCATGAAAATGCGGGTGAAATGAGAAACAGAGGTTGGGAAGCAACTATTAATTACAGATTGAGAACCGGTGAGTTTAATCACAATTTCAATCTTAATTTCTCAGATTCACAGAATGAGGTTACCGACTTTGGTGGTGAGGAGAGAATCGATCAAAGCGATCAGATGTATAAGATTATTCGCGAAGGTGTTGCTCTTGGTTCATATTATGGTTATAAGACCGACGGTTATTTCCAGAGCATGGAAGAGATTGCAAACAGCGCACTTCCGGTAGGATCAAACCTACAGCCAGGCGACGTTAGGTTCGTAGATCAGAATGGTGATGGAGTAATTGACATCAACGACCGTGTGGTATTAGGTAACGCATTCCCTCGATATACATTTGGTTTCACTTATGATGTTCAGTATAAAAACTTCGATTTCAGCCTGTTCTTACAGGGTGTTGGAAAGAGAGATATGTATGTTCGTGGTGAGCTGGTTGAACCATTCCACTCTAACTACTCTTATGCAATATATAAGCATCAGCTTGACTTCTGGACTCCTACTAATCCTGATGCAAGATGGCCTCGTTTGATATCTCCAAGCTCTACATCACGCCAAAACAACTGGAATATGTCGGGTACAGATATATATCTGCTTGACGGAGCATATCTTCGTATAAAGAATATCCAACTGGGATATACACTTCCAAATTCACTTACCAACAAGTTTGGTGTTGAAAAACTAAGATTAAGTGTGAGTTCACAAAACCCACTCACATTAACCAAAAACTCTTTTGTAGATCCTGAGACTTCGGAGTTTGGAGGTAACATGGGTGGTATTGCAGGTGTTAATGCCAATAGTGCAAGAAATTATCCTACCCTGGTGTACTACGGATTTGGAATAGATATTGAATTTTAATACTTTACAATATGAAAACTAGAATCATAAAATATATTTCATTTATTTTAATTTTAACTGCGTTGCTCTCTTCGTGCAATGATCTGGATTTGGCGCCTACCAACAGGTTTACGGATGCCAACTACTGGACTTCCGCAGAGAAGGCTTCAGCAGTATTAAATATGGCGTATAGCCAAATGTTTGGCGCTAACTACTTCTTTGCTAATGAGCGCTTGACCGACAACCTTTTCGAAGGCAGAGGAAATACTAATGAAAAGATAATTACTTCCGGTCAGGCCGATGCAGCACTTGGCAGATTCTCAAGCGAGTGGGCTGACTGCTATAAAGGAATTAAAACAGTTCACATTTTCCTCGACAATGTTGATCTTGTTCCCGGTATGGACGAAGGTCTTAAAGATAGGATGAAAGCAGAAGCACGTTTTATCAGGGCATCGCTTTTCTTCAGACTTGCAAACCATTATGGAGATGTGCCTCTGTTTGATTATGACATCACTCGTCAGGAAGCAAACACTATCGAGCGTTCATCTAAAGCTGCGGTTATAGATTTTGTAAGAACAGAGCTGAACAGCATTGTAGGCTCTCTTCCAAAACAAGGTGAATATGCAGAGAGAGATAAAGGAAGAATTACGCAGGGTGCTGTTATGATGCTGCTTGCGCGTACTTACCTTTACGAAAACAGCTGGTCTGAAGTTTCTTCTATTACTCAGAGAATTATGAATGGCGAGTTTGGAAGCTATGAGTTATTTCCCGATTACTCAGGTCTGTTCCTTCCTCAAAACGAACTGAACAGCGAGATTATTCTCGATCTCGGCTACACTCTAACTCTTAGAACATGGATGGAGATGTACGACGGTATTCCAATCTCTGTGGGTGGACGTATTAATGCATTTGCTCCAACTCAAGAACTTGTAGACGACTACATAATGAGAAACGGTTTGGCTATTAATCAGACAGGTTCAGGTTACAACGAAAATGACCCGTATGTAAACAGAGACCCTCGATTCAGCGCAACAATTGTGCATCATGGCTATCAATGGGTTAATGGTGAAGGAAATGTGTCAACTATCTATATCAGACCCGGCTCTTCTGCTGATGCAGGCGCCTCTAATTTAGATGAATATTCGGGACCGGGACAAAACTCTACTTCAACCGGTTACTATATCAGAAAGTATTTCGATCCTGAAGCACCTGAAGGAATGGACGCCGGATTAAATATTATTTTAATGAGATACGCAGATGTTCTTCTTATGCATGCCGAAGCTAAATTTGAATTGGGAGAAATGAATGAAACCGTTTGGAATCAGACTATACGCCCAATCCGTGTACGCGCAGGCTTCACCGATGCTGGTGCATTAAATTACCCAAGCGGTGGCGATTTAAGAGAGATCATTCGCCGTGAGCGTCGCTCAGAACTTGCAATTGAAGGATTAAGACTATTTGATATTCGCAGATGGGGAACTATTGAGACAGTATTAAATACCACTCCGCGCGGAGCTAAATTTGCTGCCAATAACACACAGTATATCGAGTTGGAGCCAAGAAGATTTGATCCTGCACGCGATTATCTGTTTGCTATTCCACAGTCACAAAGGGATATTAATGAAAACCTTACGCAAAATCCGGGATATTGATAGTAAAATTTTAAACCAGAAGTAAAATGAAAAATATATTATTAAGATTAACAATATTATTATCTCTATCTCTCATGTTATTATCATGCGACAGTGACGGAGAGGTAAGAGATTTAGGGGTTACCGCAGTTGAAACTCTGTATGACCCGGTTGACGGAAGGACATTAATACTTCAGTCCTCCGCTTCAGCAATGTTATACTTTGAGTGGGAGCCTGCACGAGCTGAAGATAGCGGAGCCGTTCTTTATGAAATTGCTTTCGACAGTCAGAACGGAGATTTCTCAAATCCCGTATCTGTTATTGCTTCAGACAATAATGGCGGAAGCAGTCACGCTACCCTATCTCACAAACAGTTGAATCAAATTGCTGCATTGGCCGGTATTGAGTCGTCAGAACAAGGAACTCTGAAATGGACTGTCTACTCCTCTAAAGGTATTAATCCTGTAAAGGCAAAAGAGGAGAGAACTATTACACTAACTCGTCTTGCCGGATTTGCAAATATTCCTGAGAACCTATATATTACAGGTGATGCAACTGAGGTTGGCGGAGATATCTCCAATGCATTAAGAATGAAAAAAATTAATGAAGGTGAGTTTGAAATCTACACTCAACTAACCGGAGGACAGGAGTTTTATTTCATAAACAGTCCAACAGGCGAACCAATCACTTATTCTCTAAGTGATGAGAAAATTGTTGAAGGTGGCACTTCTTCTGTTACCAGTACAGGTGTTTATAAGTATTATCTCGATTTCAATATCGGATCATTTACAACCAAAGAGGTAACAAAAGTAAGTCTATTCCTGAACTGGTCGCAAAGACAAATCGAGCTTCCTTATAAAGGATTGGGTGTATGGGAGCTTACAAACCATACTATAACAGGACTTACTGATAATGATAATAATGATGACAGATATAAGTTCCGTATGGAAAGCTCTGAAGGTGAAACAGAGTGGAGATCTCCGGGCAACGACAGTAAGCCAAGTGGAAATGAGTCCTACTACTATATGGTTGAAAGAGATAATGTAAATCAATGGACCGACGGAGAGATTTGGAAGAGTCCTTCCACTACAGGCTGGAGCGATAAAACATATGACTTTATGTTTTCACTAAATCCTGAAGGTGAGTACACTCATAACTTAATCATTAAAGAATAATAATATGAAAAGAATTATATATCACCTGTCTTTTTTGACTTCTCTGCTAATAATTTTAGCAGGTTGTACTGATAATATGGGCACACCCGACAACACCCTTACTGACGTAAAGGAGTTGGTAGAGCCTATGAATAGCAAGGAGGTTGTACTTCAGCCTGCCGCAACAGCTTCTGAATATTTCGAATGGAAGCATGCTGACATTTCTAATGGCGGTCCGGCAATTTATCAGATTGCGTTTGATAGAGCAGATGGTGATTTCTCATCCCCTCTGTATTTAGCTTATTCTAATAATAATGGATATAGTAATAATATTACTGTAACTCATAAGCAGTTGAATAAGATAGCCGGACTAACCGGAACCGGACCGTCGGAGACTGGTACTATAAAATGGACTGTTTTCTCTGTAAAGGGTACCGAGTTAATGAAAGCAGCACAGGAAAATACAATTATTGTAACACGACTGGCAGGTTTTCCTGAGGAGGATATTCCAATTGACCTGTTTGTATCGGGAGAAGGCTCTGAAGGAGGAACAGACCTGAGTAAAGCACATAAGATGAAGGCTGTATCAACCGGCGAGTTTGAAATTTACACAAAACTAACCGGAGGCTCTCCATATTATTTTGTTGATTCAAAATCCGGCACTCCGGTAAGATTCTCATTGTCAAACGGTCTGGTTGTAAATGATGGTGACGCAACCGTACCACAAGATGGTATTTACAGAATCACACTCGATTTCAATACAGGAGCCGGAACAATTGTAGAGGTTACAAGTATTGGCTTCTTCTTTAGTCCTGATAACCAAATTCTATTCAATCTGCCTTATCAGGGATATGGTATTTTCCAGGCAACAGAAACTGTTACTTTCAAACAGGAAGGCTGGGGACGCGACGAGCGTTACAAGTTCAGAATGTTCCTTAAGGAAATTGGCGGTACTGAAGAGATGGAAGTTGAGTGGGGTACATTAAACCAAACGGATTCAAGACCTGATCCTACATCCCCTGATTCTTATTACTACCTGAGATTAATGAATCCAACACAGTGGGATAATAAGTGGAAGTTGAAGGGTGATTTTGATGGTAACCCGGGAGTATATACAATATATCTCCTGGCTGATGAGCCTTACACGCACTCAATTGAGGCACCATAAATTTTGATTAATAGTAAATGGAGATCTCCTTTATGGAATCTCCATTTATTTTTCTAAAACAAATATCCTATTATGAAGAAAAACTATCTATACATATTTATATTAATTATATTTCCTCTGATATGGAGTTGTGAAAAAGAGGACATTCCACCCGTAAATGGTGGAGATGATGATGATACTTCGATCGATTGGCAAAATGCTGCCAACGAAAGTACAAATGCACTTACCGCCCATTTCTGGAATGGCAATGGCAAGTACTTTAATACCGATAATAGCGGTAATACAACATTTCAGTATTGGCCAAACGGTCATGCTTTAGACGTACTTATTGATGCATATGAACGCACAGAAAACCAGGCATATAAAACATATATCGAAGATTGGTTTGTTGGTGTAAAAGCACGTAATGGCAACACATGGGACAATGAGTTCTATGATGATATGGAGTGGAACGCACTTGCGCTGCTGCGAGCTTATAAGGCCACAAACGATACAAAATATAAAGATGCTGCTCTGGAGCTTTGGGGTTATATAAAGCAGGGCTGGAACAATAATGCCGGAGGTGGTATTGCATGGAGAAAATCTCAGCAATGGAGTAAAAATGCATGCTCCAACGGACCTGCCGCAATTTTAGCAGCACGCCTTTATCAGGAATTTGGAAATGAAGAAGATAAGCAATGGGCTATAGATATATATAACTGGCAAAAATCAACTCTGGTAAATCTCAACACTGGTGCCGTATGGGATAGTATAGACGGCCGCGACGGGACAGTGAACAGGGATTGGATTTTCACATATAACCAGGGTACTTATATTGGTGCTGCAGTTGAACTTCATATGATATTCAACGAAAAAAGCTACCTGAACGATGCTGTACTTGCAGCAAATTATGCAATGAGCAGTCTGGTTGACAACTCAGTACTAAAAAGCGAAGGTAATGGTGATGGCGGACTATTTAAAGGTGTTTTTGTAAGATATTTTGCTCAGTTGATACTTCAGGAGAGATTAGATCAGGCCGATTACAGAAGATTTGTTCAGTTCATTGAACTAAATGCCGAAACACTTTGGAGTGATGGCAGATATAAGCCGGCAACACTTTTTGGTCCCAACTGGCGGCAAAGTCCGGGCAACTCAACAGGATTAACCGAACAGCTAAGTGGCTGTATGCTTATTGAGGCAATGGCACTCCTTCAAAATGAAGGTGTTATAGATTAACTATTCATACATACAAAAAAACATCAAGATGAAATTTCTATCTCCAATTATCATTCTTTCAATTATTCTTTCAAGCTGTACAACTACGAATGAGCATAAGCTCACCAACTATGTAAACCCACTGTTGGGAACAGCTACATTGTGGGAACCTGAAGATTTAGGATATGTAAGAACATGGGATGAACGAACATGGGGTGCTGAAGTATTTCCCGGCACATCTCTCCCTAATGCAATGGTTCAGTTAAGTCCCGTTACTCAATACAGAAGTGGTGCCGGTTATCAATACGAAGACACCGTTATTTACGGGTTTGCACACACAAACAAAGGTCACTGGAATCTGCTGCATATACCATTGCTGCCCGTAACCGGAGAAGTCAGTCCAAGCGATTTCACATCAGGGTACAGTCACGATAACGAGTCGGCCCGACCCGGGTATTATCAGGTATTTCTTGAAAGATATGGTATTAATGTGGAGTTAACATCTACTCTAAGAAGCGGATTTCACAAATATCAATATCCCGAAGGAGAACAAAAGAAGCTGCTTGCCGACATGACCCGCACCAACAACAGGGTAAGGGAATGGAATATTGAAAAAGTTGGAGATAACAGCTTTTCAGGATTTCAGGATACAGGCGAGAGAGTTCATTTTTACGCAGTTTCAAATTATCCGGTAGAAAATATTGATCACATACAAGATGATAATCATGAAGTTTCTGTTGTTAATTTCGGAGATATAGAAAACAATGATCCGTTAGAGCTAAGAATTGGCTTTTCGTTTGTAAGCACTGAGAATGCTAAAATGAACCTTGAGAATGAGATGATCGATAAGAGCTTCTCGCAGGTTCAGGAGGAAGCAGATGTAGCATGGGAAGAGCTGTTATCGCATATAAAAGTCTCAGGCGGTACAGAAAGAGAAAAAGGCATCTTCTATTCTACGCTATACCGCTCTTTTCTGTGGCCTGCACTCAGGAGTGATGTAAATGGTGATTTCACCGATGAGCAGGGCAATGTAGCAAATGAAGGTTTCAGATACTATACTAATCCTTCGTTTTGGGATGACTACAGAAATAAGCTGGTTCTATTGGCAATGATTTCGCCGGATGTAACAACAGATGTTATGAAATCGATTATCGATAAAGGTGAGAAAAGAGGCGGGTATATGCCAACGTTCTTTCATGGCGACCATGCATCGGTGTTTGTTTCGGGCACCTGGCTGAGAGGTATTCAGGATTTCGATCTCGACAGGGCTTATGCACTGATACTACAAAACGCAATGGTTCCGGGAAGAGGTGGAAGACCGTATCTCGATGAATATCTTGAAAGGGGATGGATTGCCGAAAAAGACACTACAGATGTGCCTTTCTGGGATGAATATAAGGCAGCTGTAACCAAAACCGTTGAGTATGCATACGACGATTATGCAACAGCATTGGTAGCACAAGAGCTTGGAGATGAAGAGAACTATCAGGAATTGATGAGACGTTCAGATAAATACAAACACCTGTTCGACCCGTCAACGGGGTTCTGGCGCGGCAAGGTTGATGATGGCAGCTGGATCGAGGATTTTGATCCTTACTATCCATATTTTGCTTACATGTACAGGGAAGCAAACGCCTGGAATTCACTCTTTTTTGCACCACATGATATAGAAGGAATGATTGATTTATATCCAAGCCACGATGCTATTGAGCAGAAGCTCGATTCGCTCTTTACCGAACCATGGGGAGGCTATGAGGTGCATAACCTTACAGGGTTTATTGGTAACTACTGCCATGGCAACCAGCCCGGTCACTCAATTCCATATACATACTATTTCATTGACCAGCAGGAAAAAGCGCAGGTTGTGCTCGACAGTATAATGAACCACTACTATGATATGGGAGCAGAAGGGTTGGCTTATGCAGGTATGGATGATGCAGGAGAGATGTCATCGTGGTATGTATTCAATGCAATTGGCTTGTATACATATTCACCGGCAGATCCTGAATATATTGTAACGGTTCCGATTTTTGATGAAGTACAGTTTACTCTTGGAGATAATACAACATTTACAATCAGAAAAGAAGGAACTGGACAAAAGATTGAAAATATTACATATGATGGTGAGCAGATTGATGGCTGGTTTATAGACCACGATCGCTTAAAACAAGGAAAAGAACTGCTTATTAAAACCGGTAACAACTAAACAGTAAGATATGGGGAAGGGTCGGCTAACTGATTCTTCCCCATTCATATCTGTTACCACCCAGCCTCTCAAGTTGCTGTTTCAACACCTTATGATCCGGACTGCTTAATTGCGGGTCATTCTTAATAATATCCTCTGCAACTTCACGTGCGCGGAATAATATATTGTTATCTTTTACTAAATCGGCAATACGTAAATCAAAAGGAATTCCACTCTGCTGAGTACCTTCAAGATCCCCCGGTCCGCGCAATTTCAGATCAGCCTCAGCAATAACAAACCCATCATTTGTCTCAGTCATAATCTCCATTCTCTTACGGGTATCGGCAGATATCTCATAAGGAGTAATTAGTACGCAATACGACTGTTCGGCACCTCTCCCTACCCTCCCCCGGAGCTGGTGTAACTGAGAAAGGCCGAATCTCTGCGCACTCTCAATAACCATAACACTGGCATTAGGCACATTCACCCCAACCTCTATAACTGTTGTGGATACCATTATTTGAGTCTCTCCCGACACAAACTGTTGCATAACCTCATCCTTCTCGGCAGGTTTCATCCTCCCGTGCATCTTGCTGACTTTAAACTCAGGAAAGACCTCCTTTGTAAGCTCATAGCCCTCTTCCAGATTCTTCAGATCGAGAGTCTCACTCTCCTCAATAAGCGGATAGACTATATAAACCTGCCGCCCCTTTTTAATCTCATTGCGTATAAATTCGTTCAAAGCCCCACGCTTCTTATCAAAACGATGTAAAGTCTGCACAGGTTTCCTGCCCGGCGGAAGCTCGTCTATAACAGACACATCCAAATCACCGTAGACAGTCATTGCAAGTGTACGCGGAATAGGTGTGGCAGTCATTACCAGCACATGTGGCGGCTTATCATTCTTTGCCCACAGCTTAGCTCTCTGAGCCACCCCAAAGCGATGTTGTTCATCTATCACAACAAATCCGAGGTTCTTAAACTGCACTTCATCCTCAATCAGAGCGTGTGTACCAATAAGTATATCAATTTCACCCGATCGCAAACCACTGTGAAGCACCTCTCTATCCTTTTTCTTTGTGGATCCGGTAAGCAGTTCAAACCTGATATCCATACCGGAGAGCATTTGAGAAAATGTTTCGAAGTGCTGAGATGCAAGAATCTCCGTTGGAGCCATCATACATGCCTGATAACCGTTATCAAGCGCTATAAGCATACACATTATTGCCACCAGAGTCTTACCACTCCCCACATCCCCCTGCAGAAGCCGGTTCATCTGAGTTCCCAATGCAGTATCTTTTCTGATCTCCTTAATAACCCTTTTTTGGGCGTTAGTTAGCGGAAACGGTAAATGATTCTTGTAAAACGAATTCAGTTTCTCCCCCACTCTTTTGAAAATAAACCCATTTAGTCTATCCTTCCTGTCTGCCGAGTACCTTAGTATGTTAAGTTGTATATAAAAAAGCTCTTCAAACTTCAGCCTGTATTCAGCATCTCTGAGCAGGGAAGCAGATTTAGGAAAATGAATATTCTCAATAGCATCATGAAATGATATCAGCTTTGTTCCACTCACAATATCCGATGAAAGCGACTCAGTCAATCTGCCGCTAATCATTCCAAAAGCACTGCCAATTATTTTCTGCATGGCCTTTGAGTTGAGATAATGATTCTTCATCTTCTCCGTCGTGTTGTACATAGGCATCAGTCCCTTTGGCAAATCTGCATCATTCATAAAAGGATCAATTTCGGGATGAGCTATATTCCACTTATTATTAAACAGATTAGGCTTTCCAAACACCACATACTCCTGATTCAGCTTATACTTCCCTTCTATAAACTTTATACCCTGAAACCATACCAGGTCGATAAACCCCGTTCCATCGGTAAAATGAGCCACCAGTCGCCTTCTCCTGCCTTCACCTATCGTCTCAAAAGCAGTTATTTTCCCTTTAATCTGAATATATGCAAGCGAATTATCAATTTCATGGATATAGTAAAACCTTGTTCTGTCGATATAGCGATAAGGATACCACCGCAAAAGATCCCCAATTGTAAAAACGTCAATCTCCTTGTTTAGAAGTGCAGCCTTTTTAGGCCCCACTCCCGGAACAAATTTAATTTCAGTCTGAAGGATACTCATAAATTACCAAATAAGGATTTATCTATTGCGATGTTCTGCAAATATAACGAAAAAACGAGAAACAGCTTCACTATCTCTCGTTTGAACTATATTAGTTTTTTTGCAAAGTAATTACCAGGCAAATAAAGGATAAGCCTTCATTGTTGTGTTTATTTTCTCGCGAACCGAAGCAATCACTTTCTCATCCTCCGGATTAGAAAGAACATCATTAACCATTTCAACAATTGTACCCATAAAATCTTCCTTTAATCCTCTCGTTGTGATTGCAGGTGTACCGAAACGCAGACCGGAAGTCTGGAATGGCGATCTGTCATCAAACGGAACCATATTCTTATTTACTGTAATATCAGCTTCAACAAGCAGATTTTCACCCTGTTTACCTGTTAGTTTAGGAAACTTAGATCGAAGGTCAACCAAAATTATATGATTATCTGTACCACCTGATACCACGTTAAATCCTAAATCAGCAAAAGCCCCTGCCATAGCTGCAGCATTGCTCTTTACCTGCTTTTGATACTCTTTATACTCAGGCTGTAGGGCTTCGTGAAAAGCCACTGCTTTTGCAGCAATTATGTGCTCAAGCGGACCGCCCTGCATGCCCGGAAAAACCGCAGAATCGAGCATTGCCGACATCATCTTAACTTCACCTTTAGGAGTTTTCACTCCCCATGGATTCTCAAAATCCTCACCCATCAAGATAACTCCTCCACGCGGTCCGCGCAGAGTTTTATGAGTAGTAGAAGTAACTATATGAGCATATTTTATAGGATTATCTAATAGTCCCGCAGCAATAAGACCGGCCGGATGTGCCATATCAACCATAAATATAGCACCAATCTCATCAGCAACCTTACGAATTCTGGCATAGTCCCATTCACGTGAATAAGCCGATGCACCGGCAATAATAAGCTTAGGTCTCTCTTTTCGGGCAACCTCTTCTAACTGATCATAATCAATAAGCTGATTATCCTCTCTCACATTATATTCAACAGGATTAAACATTAGTCCCGAAAAGTTAACAGGAGAACCATGTGTCAAATGTCCGCCATGCGACAGGTTAAGTCCCAAAAACTTATCCCCTGCCTTCAGACATGCCAAAAACACTGCAGCGTTTGCCTGAGCACCCGAGTGTGGCTGTACGTTAGCCCATTCAGCTCCAAAAATCTCTTTCAGCCTGTCAATAGCAAGTTGTTCGCTCAAATCCACAATTTCACATCCGCCATAGTATCTTCTTCCCGGATACCCCTCTGCATATTTATTTGTAAGCACGGAGCCGGCAGCCTCCATAACCTGATTACTAACAAAGTTTTCAGAAGCAATCAGCTCAAGCCCTTTAAGTTGGCGCTCTTGCTCCTTTCCTATTATATCGAAGATAAGTCTATCTCTGTTCATCTTATTATAATTAAAAAATTGACTTGCAAAAGTAACTAATTTTCACCTAAACATGAAGTTATGTATCATCAAAAGTTCAAACAATGAAATTATTAAATTCAAATGATATATATTTGCATAAATATTTAATTAAAAACACCGGGAAATGAAGAAAATATTTTTCACTCTTTTGTTCACTGTTTGTGTACTCATTACTGCACAGGCTCAGTTTGACAACTATATCAGAATATCAGGTAATCTGGGTGTAGTTGCTAATTCAGAACGCGATAAGAAACTTGCGTTAGGCGGGTCCATTACATGGCTTACTGCAGACAATATAATCTCAGGCAATAGCGAAAACTACATAACAGTTGGTATTAAAGCTATTAACAATCCCTATGGCGAAGGCAAATTCATTACGAGCATTTTAAATGACAAAGATGATGCTTTCAACTATATAATGCCTTTAGTAGGTTACAGATTTACTCAGTCCGGCATTGAAGATGGTTTATTTGTGGAACCCAGAATTGGTGTTGCAATCGGTCAGAACTATACAGGTTTTGCATTATCACCTCAAGCCGGTTATGCGTTTGATAACTTTGATATATCGTTATTCGTAGATCTTGCCTTTGGCGGCAAAAACAATGCAACACGAACAAAGAATATAATCACACCCGGATTGAGTATAGCCTATAGCTTTGGGTTATAGACCATATAACTCTTTTTATTCGCCGTACATCTCCTTGTAGTAGTTCATATAATCACCACTGGTTACATGATCCAGCCAGTCCTGATTCTCTAAGTACCAGCGTACGGTTTTCTCAATACCCTCCTCAAACTGAAGTGAGGGCTCCCAGCCAAGCTCATTTTTCAGCTTAGACGCATCTATGGCATAGCGTAAATCGTGTCCGGCACGGTCAGTAACATATGTAATAAGCTTATCAGATGCACCCTCTTCTCTTCCGAGCAGACTATCTACAGTTCTGATTAAAACTTTTATTAAATCGATATTCTTCCACTCATTCAGTCCCCCGATATTGTATGTCTCCCCCAAACTGCCTTTATGGAAAATAACATCAATTGCCTTTGCATGATCCACAACATATAGCCAATCGCGAATATTCTCACCTTTCCCGTACACAGGCAGAGGTTTATTATTCCTGATATTATTAATAAACAGAGGAATCAGCTTTTCCGGAAACTGATAAGGTCCGTAGTTATTTGAGCAGTTTGAAATCACAATCGGAAATCCGTATGTATCGCGGTACGACCTCACAAAGTGGTCGGATGCCGCCTTTGAAGCCGAGTAAGGAGAGTGAGGGTCGTAAGCCGTTTTTTCTGTAAACGGAGGATCAGTAAAATCCAGTTCGCCATAAACCTCGTCAGTCGATACATGATAAAACAGCTTGTTTTCAAAAGAATTACCCCAATGCTCCCTTGCAGCCTGCAACAGGTTCAGAGTGCCCATTACATTGGTCCTTGCAAATGAGAAAGGATCAGTAATCGAACGGTCTACATGGCTCTCTGCAGCAAGATGTATAACATCGCTAATATCATATTTCGTAAAAACATCTTTCATTGCTTCAAAATCGCAAATATCAGCATTAACAAAGATGTAGTTTGGCTTATCTTCAATATCTTTTAAATTCAATAAATTACCGGCGTAGGTAAGCTTATCAAGATTAATAACCCTATACTCAGGGTAGTTGTTAACAAATAATCGCACAACATGCGACCCTATAAAACCTGCACCACCTGTAATTAATATGTTTCTTGTAGTCATTTTATTATGATTCAAACAGTTATCTATCTATTTAACAGTCTCGCTAAAAAGCGGATTTCTTTTATCTTTCTCTGATAAAATAATTTCATCAGCATCTAAAAGCCAGTCGATATTCAAATCGGGGTCATTCCAGATAATTGCGCTCTCATGCTCAGGCGAGTAATAATTATCGCATTTATACTGCAGCACAGCCTCATCGCTCAGTACAATAAACCCGTGAGCAAACCCTCTTGGAATAAACATCTGCAATTTATTATCGTCCGATAATTCAATTGAGTGATACTTCATATAAGTTGATGAATCGGGTCTGATATCAACAGCTACATCAAGCACTTTCC
Organism: uncultured Proteiniphilum sp.; assembly: GCA_964648775.1. Lineage (GTDB taxonomy): Bacteria > Bacteroidota > Bacteroidia > Bacteroidales > Dysgonomonadaceae > Proteiniphilum. Next base: position 43,763 of record CAZYNA010000007.1, read on the forward strand.
CTCTTACAACCCTCACCAGCTTTGCCTGAGCAAAAGGGGGTCTTTGAAAATGCAATCCTCTTAGCACTCCATGCTTAGAAAAGCTTTCATTATCCTGAACGAAGTCTGTTTCTTTTATATTATCATCAAACTCCTTCTGCGAAAATGATTCGAAAAAATATCCTCTGTCATCTCTGAATATCTTAGGCTCAATAATCATAAGCCCTGCTATCTCTGTTTTATGGAACTTCATATAATTAACCAAGTTCTACAATTTTCAAGAGATACTGACCATACTGATTTTTCTTCATAGGTTCAGCTATTCTTCTCAGGTCATCTTTGTCTATCCAGCCATTACTCCAGGCAATCTCTTCAAGACAAGCAATCTTCAGTCCCTGTCGCTTCTCAAGCACCTCAATAAATGTAGACGCCTCCGAAAGTGAGTCGTGCGTACCGGTATCCAGCCATGCAAACCCTCTTCCAAGGAGCTGCAGCTTAAGTTTTTCTTCATTAAGATAAGTCTCGTTTACAGTAGTAATTTCGAGCTCACCCCTTGCAGAAGGCTTTATACTTTTTGCAATTTCAATAACATTGTTAGGGTAGAAATACAACCCCACAACAGCATAATTTGATTTTGGAACTTTAGGTTTCTCTTCAATCGATAATACATTTCTGTTATCATCAAAATCCACAACTCCGTAGCGTTCAGGGTCATTTACAAAATACCCGAAGATTGAAGCCTGGTTATTTTCTTTGATATTAGTTACAGCCTGTTGAAGCATCTGACTGAAACTGTTTCCATAAAAAATATTATCTCCTAAAATTAAGCAAACCGGATCATCGCCAATGAATTCTTCTCCAATAATAAATGCCTGTGCAATGCCATCGGGACTTGGTTGCTCTGCATATTCAAACTTCACGCCATAGTCAGATCCATCACCCAACAGTCGCTCAAACCCCGGGAGATCAGATGGAGTGGAAATTATTAGAATATCCCTTATGCCGGCAAGCATTAAGGTTGAAATAGGATAATAGATCATTGGTTTATCAAAGATTGGAAGCATCTGCTTTGAAACTCCTTTTGTAATCGGATATAACCTGGAACCTGATCCACCAGCTAAAACAATTCCTTTCATATCATCAAATTATATTACAGTGTTTATCACAAAGATATAAAATTTTATAAATCAGAGAGAGTTTTATCAGGTGAATTAAGGAAAGGAATGAAAATAAAAATTAGTCCAAAAGATCGGGGCGCAATCGCTTCGTACGCTCAACTGCCTGTTCGTGACGCCATTCCTGAATTTTACGTTCGTGACCCGAAAGTAAAACGTCAGGAACTCTCCACCCTTTGTATTCGGCAGGCCGTGTATAAACAGGCGGTGCGAGCAGTCCGTCCTGAAAGGAATCGGAAAGGGCCGACTGCTCGTCACCTATTGTTCCCGGAATTAATCTCACCACCGCATCTGCAACCATTGCAGCCGCAAGCTCTCCTCCGGTAAGCACAAAATCGCCTATTGATATTTCTCTTGTAATCAGGTGTTCTCTCACCCTGTAATCCACACCTTTGTAGTGTCCGCAAAGGATTATAATATTATTCAGCAACGAAAGTTCATTTGCTGTTGGTTGATTAAACTGCTCTCCATCCGGTGTCATAAAAATCACCTCATCATATTCACGCTGAAGCTTAAGAGATGAAATCACCCTGTCTACCGGCTCAATTTGCAGCACCATTCCCGCCTCCCCCCCGTAGGGGTAGTCGTCGACTCTCTTATGCTTATCAAATGTATAATCACGAAGATTATGAAGTCCGAACTCTACAAGTCCCTTATCCTGAGCTCTTTTCAGTATACTTGAATGAATAGCCCCCTCAATAATCTCCGGAAGTACAGTTATTATATCAATCCTCATACTTCAAAATTACAGGAAAATAATTATTCTTCAAAATTAACTGCCGCCACCTGTAGCGGAGCCGCCCTGTTGAGATCCGCTTTCACCTTGCATAACATCCTCATTAGTAATACTTCTCTGAACACGTTTAACTGAAGTCTTAAGTTCACCAAATCTATATGTTACACTAACGCTTAAATTCCTCATCGGGTTCAGGTATTTGCTGCTCTGAAGAAAGCCCTCACCCTTTGTGGTTGAAGAAAACTCTCTGTATTTAGAGAAAAGATTCTGAACATTCAAGCTTAAGTCAAGCTTCTTGTCAAGAAAGCTTTTCTGCATACTGAATGAGTAGAAGTAGAAAGGCGACTGCTCAGTCTGCAACTGAATGCGGTTAAGGAACATTCCTCCATTGGCACTCAGTCGTACGTCTTTAGGCAATGAAAATGTGAGTCCGCCAAAAGCACGACCCGAGAAACCGCTATTTCTCAAATTGCTGTCGTCCGTACTCTGAATATCAGTATAATTCACTCCTCCATTCAAATATGTACGTATCATCTCACTTGGTGTCCAGCTTAGATAAACGTTGGTACCAACAGTATGATTGCGGCCAATATTTGCATAGGTGTTGTGAGTAACTCCATCTTCAATAAAACTATATCCGGTAACGGCATTCTTTGCATACGAGTAGCTCAGGGTAGCATTAAAATTCAGCTTTTGAGAAAATGAGCCGTAGTTCACATTAAAGTTATGCTGCTTTTCAGAATCGAGTCGCGGGTTACCATAGCTGATATTATTAGGATCCACATCATTAATATAAGGATTAAGATACCAAATACCGGGACGTGATATTCTCATATTATACCCTGCTCTCAATGTTTGTGTCATGCCAATCTGATAAGAGAGCGTCAGCGATGGAACCAGATCGAAGAAATTTGTACTTACCACAGTATCTAATACAGCGCTCATAAAATGGATATCCTGCATTGTATGTTCGGCACGTAAACCCAGTTTCATACCAACCTTGCCTGCTCTATAGCTATATCCTCCATATCCTGAAGAAATATTCTGAGAGTGGTCGAGGTCGTTTTTTCTTGCCGGATCAGGCTTCCATGTGTTATCTGTAACATCAAAAAAAGTGTGGTCGGCGCGACTGTCATTATCTCTGAAAATATACTTCATTCCCGCTTCAATGGTATGTTTACTGCTTAGCGGATTCACATAGTCAACCTGAATAGTGTGCTCATCACCACCGGCATCGTTTTCACTTCTCAATCTATGCCCGTCGGGATAATGAAATACACCACCCGGTTCAACATCATAAACACTTTCATAATCACTTACACTCGGGTTCCTCTCAAACCTGTATGAAGCAGTCAGCATCTCACCCTTCTTTTTGAAACTACGCTGGTAATCGGCCGATAAATTCATTCCCCCATAATGATTCGTACTGTTACTTTCTGAAGTATAGGAGTAAGGACGTGCAGCACCCGAAATAGCCTGCTGACGTGATAATGAGTTGTATTTGCCTCCGAAGTGCGAAACAGACAGGTTAAAAAGATTCAGCGTATCAAGCTCATAACTCATAGAACCATTCAAAAATAATCCTCCCCCATCACTCTTTGAAGTACCCTCCTGAGTAAGAGTATTTACAGGAAACGGAGCAAACTCCTCTCTTGTAGAACTATATTCCGATTCAGGCTGATTGTAGTGGAAATAACCCGCATTACCTGTGAAACCGAATTTACCGTACTTAGTAGCCAGATAGAAATTACCTCCATAACCACCTAATGTGTTCCCGTTAGCTCCCACTGAACCCGAGTAACCATCATCAACCCGTTGATCTGTAACAATATTTATAATACCACCAATACCTTCAGCATCGTATTTAGCACCCGGATCTGTAATCACCTCAATATCCTTAATACTGTTTGCCGGCATACTTTTCAGAACCTGCGACGGGTTGTTGGTAATCATATTTGAAGGCTTTCCATTCAGATAAATCTTAAAATTGGTAGACCCTTTCAACTGAATCTGATCTTCACCATCAACAGTAACCAAAGGAACCTTACGCAACAGGTCAAGTACGTTGGAGGTAGACGACTCAGGGTCATCCTTAGCACTATACGTCAGCTTATCAAGTTCAACTTTCACAAGCGGTCGCTGAGCAGTAACGCTCAATTCATCAAGCTCAGTTGAAGCCTCCACCATGGCAATCTCCCCCATATTATACGGATTCACCGAAGAAGAGAGTTCAATTTTCTCCTCATGATTCACCATTCCCACAAAGTTAAAAGTAAAGATATAACTACCCGGTTCAAGTGTAGTAGTAAATCTTCCATCTTCCTGAGTGGCAAACTTTTTCATGCTTATTTCAGGTGATTCTTCTTTTGCAACCGAAATAGTTGCATAAGGTAATGCCGCTTTGTCGGTTGCCGACACAAGTTTCCCATTTACGGTAACGCTCTGAGCATATACTGATGCAAAAGCAAGCAAACTCAGAAACACTAACATGGTTTTTTTCATAATGTACATTTAATTGGGTTTAAGATTGAGTTAATATACGCCTCTAAAAAAAATAAAAGTAATAATTTACTACATATATAAAACATAAGACCGTCATCAATTACGAATATTTAGTAAAGAGATTGATAAATCATTTAACATTATATACAATTAAACAAAAGTCAATCAAATTTAACATCAAATTAGCAGAAAAGTTTATTTCTTTCTTCCACTTTTTTTCAGGGCCTGATCCAATATCCATTGAATCTGCCCATTTACACTTCTAAACTCATCCGCAGCCCATTTCTCAATTGCATTCATAGTTTCTGAATCCAATCTCAATGCAAAATTTCTGGTTGTATTATCTTTCTTCGCCATATAACTCAATTTCTACCCATACTTTCCAGATTTATCCTCTTTCTACTTTTCAACTCTGAAACCTCATATCCTCTTTCACTGTACATGCAGCTATTCGATATAACCAACAAAAATTACTGATATAGCGAACCTGTATTAAGTACCGGTTGTGCCGACTCATCAGCACAAAGCACCACTAACAGATTGCTTACCATTGCAGCCTTCTTGTCGCTGTCCAATTCAACTATATCCTCATCCTCAATTTTATCAAGAGCCATTTTCACCATAGTAACAGCACCCTCAACAATCTTTTCACGTGCTGCTATAATTGCCTCGGCCTGTTGGCGACGAAGCATAACCGCTGCTATCTCGGGCGCATAAGCCAGATAATTGATACGAGCCTCCACTATCTCAATTCCCGCCATTTCAAGTCTGTTATTCAGCTCCTGTTCAAGATCATCATTCACAATATCACCACCCGACCTGAGAGTGATCTCATCATCAGACACCAGGCTGCTGTCGTATGCATACTTACCAGCAATAAGCCTTAGTGCCGCATCACTCTGCACATCAACAAAATTCTCGAAAGCATTCATCTGCTTACTAACGGACAAAGCACCGGTTGCCGCCCCTCCGGATGTAGAAGCAGCTATAGTCTGCGAGTCAATCTCAAACATCGCCTTATACGTATCCTTTAGCTTCCACACAAGCACCAGTCCAATTAGTACAGGATTACCAACCTTATCATTCACTTTTATAGGATCAGGATTTAAATTCCGGGCGCGCAGCGAAAGTCGTTTTTTAGTCATAAAAGGATTCACCCAGTAAAACCCTGTTTGTTTAAACACACCTTTATATTTTCCGAAGAAAATCATCACAATAGCTTCATTTGGCTCCAGCTTCATAAACCCAAAAGGAAGTAAAACACAACACAATGCCAGAATTACTCCAAGCAAAGGGAGCCACGAATTTTGAAGAAAAAGCCATACACTTAGTGCAAGCAACAGCAGCTCAACAAAAAGCATTAAAAACCCATTAATCCTAACACCTCTAAAATTAAATTCTTTTGTTCCCATAGTCAATTAATATTTACAATGATATCATTTCAATATCACAAAGATATTGACTCTTTCTTAAAATCCAAATAATTTTCTAATTTTTTTTCATATTTTTTTATCAAAAGCACAAAAGACTGTAAATGAACATAATCTTGATACTTCGTTTATACTTTGTTCGGTATCTCCTTATGTTCTCCTTATATCCCCCTTATATTCTCCTTATGTTCTCCTCATAGAGACATAAGGAGAACATAAGGAAAATATATAGATAATATAGGGAGATATAGGAGATGGTCAGGGATTGTGAACATTTAGGATTTGAGTTGTGCAAATCTTAAATATTATCTACATTTGCAAAGAGTGTTGCAAGCCACACTTATAGTTTAGAGAGTTCAGCAAATGGCAGATGAAAAATTTTATAGCATAAGAGAAGAGAGAGCCAACTATATCACTCACGGAATAGGTGTACTCTTGGGTGTAATTGCATCCATAGCTCTTATTCGAAAGGCAATTATATTCGGAGATGTGTGGAGCATTATTGCGTACTCAATATTCGGATTAGGAATAATTATATGCATGGGATCCTCTACTATATACCATTTCGTACAAGAGCCCACCCGAAAAGCCTGGTTGCGCCATTTCGATCATGCCTCCATCTACCTGCTAATTGCTTCAAGCTATTCCCCCTTCACGCTTATCCTCTTACGTGAAGAGCAGTTTTGGGGATGGCTACTTTTTTCACTCGTGTGGTTAATTGCCATAGTGGGGATTATAATAAGTTTCAGGCCACTCAAAAGGAATAGTAATATCAAAACAACCTCATATGTTGCTATGGGACTTATAGTGCTGATAGCATTTGACCCGCTAATAAAAGTTAGCCGATCATTAAACTCTATTGAAACAGTTTACTGGCTGATAGCAGGCGGAGTTTTCTATATAGCAGGAGCTATTATTTATGCTACCGCCAAACGGGAGTTTGTACACAGCGTATTTCACATATTTGTACTATTAGGACTTGCAAGCCATATTTATGCGGCATGGTTGATACCTTTGTAGTAAATTCTCATTTAAGAATAAGATTGACAATGTATTGGTGTATGGGCTGTTTACTATCTTAAATTTATTTATATTTGTACTTCAACTCTTTTACTTATGAATACTAAGGCATTTTTCAAATTCAAAGAACACCCTGGAGATTTTTTCAGAAACACCGATCTGGTCAAACTACCCGATATTAATAAAGATTTTGATGAGTTCTTAATTCAGTTTCTGCCTAATTATCAATCAGATAATTCTGTCATCTATCTAGATGACCTCTACAAACTCTTTTATGATGAGTTTGAGAGCATCTGTCATAAAAAAAACTTCATATCAACATCTGGTATAACTTGCAAGGAAAAAATACAAGAAGAAATTGAACTAACAATAGAAAGATTGAAGTATAAAGCATTAGACAACTTTTATAGACTTCTCTATTCACAGAAAATTGAGGTGTTAAATAGTATTTGAATATACTTTATATGGTATAATTTCAAGTAAGTAAGTATACACTATTGATTTCTCTCATACCCTAAAACAAGAAATGAATAATGAGTAATAATATAAAAGAAATAAAAGTTTGTTGTGCTATAATCATAAAGGACGATAGGGTACTAATAACACAACGAAGTGAAAAAATGAGTTTACCCCTAAAATGGGAGTTCCCAGGAGGAAAAATAGAGATAGATGAAGAAGCACAAACCGCTCTCTATAGAGAAATTAGAGAAGAATTGTCAATTGATATAAATGTTCAAAAAGCACTGACACCTGTTGAGCATGATTATGTAAGTTTCAAAATTAGACTGATTCCTTTTATTTGCTATACTAAGGACGAATATCCTAAACTTTTTGAACATGCAAAATATAATTGGGAAGAAGTTTCAAATTTAATGAAATATGATTGGGCTGAAGCGGATATACCTATTGTTAAAGAATTTATGAGTATATGGAAGTAGGAATTTATGAAAAGCTTATTACAAATTCTGTGAAGCAAAAGCTATCTAAACTAAACAAAGATAGATTTGAAGTAATTGATGGTAAGAAATTAGACCCAGAAGAAGCTACTTACTATATCAGTATTCATCTAATTAAGGTTATCAAGAAAGCTTTAAATTTAATTTCTGTAAAAAA
>CAZYNA010000008.1:0-9756 GCA_964648775.1 uncultured Proteiniphilum sp.
CACGAAATATTTATTTTTAAATCTTTTAAACTTCTAAAACAATAAAATCAAATCAAATTTTCACTGCAACTATAGTATTGAGTTTATTACTCTTTGCTTCAAGCTGTAACAATCTGCAAACCAGCGGCGACGGATCTATTACATTAACTAAAACTGATGGTAACACTCTTACTATTTGCAACTTTAATAGTATAAGAGACACTGTAACGATGAATCTGAGCGACTTTGTAAAAGACTTCAAAATTGTTCGGTTCGAAAATTCGGATGAAGCCCTTTTCAGAGTGAGCGGAACTCCTGTGGTTACCGATAAATACATCGGTATTCGTCAAAGTCGCAGACCATTTCTCCTCTTCGATCATAACGGAAACCTTTTGTGTGAAGTGGGCAGTGTTGGTGGAGGTCCCGGAGAATATACTTCTTTATATGACGAAGCAATAAATGATAAACTTGAAAAAATATATTTAGCACCTTTTTCACATTCGTCAAAAATATTAGAATATAACACTGATGGTAGTTTTGTGAGAGATATTGCTGTTAAATCAAATTTGAACAAACCTAAGATAATGGTTGCGGATAATAGTGATATTTCAATTGTTCATATGCCTTTTAATACAGACGAAAATCCATTTATCGCATTACAGTATGACAAGGAAGGAATTATGAAAAATGAAGTAAAACCAACCGATGGTTTATTGGTTCAATCTACTGACCAATCCGGGAACTATGTGGGATTTAATAATGAGGTCTTTTCTTACAGGAATACTCCTAATTTTGATTTCATGATTACCAGTAATGACACTCTATTTCACTACAATCAGAAAGAGAATATAATTCAGCCAAAATTCACAATTGATTTTGGAGGTGCAGCAGAAGTTCCCTGGCATATTTATATGGAGATACCGGATTATTATTTAACCTATCTCCATGGTAAAGGGGTAATCATTGTTGATCAGAAAAGGCAGACGTCCAATTACATAAATGTTATTAACGATTTTTTTGGACATATTGCTGCTCCGAAATTCAATTTCAACAAAGGATGGTTTTATCAGATGTTTGAACCCGGTGTTTTAATAGAAGTAATTGAAAATAGGCTTGCAGATAGTGATTGTTCGCCTGAAGACCGTAAGCAGTTAGAAGAAATATTAGCCTCTCTCGACGTAAACGATAACAATGTAATGTTTATAGCTAAATTGAAATAGGAGCCTATATGCTTATTGATGCTTATAACAAAGGGGAATTTAAAGGGAAGTTAAAGAAAATTGCATCAACTCTGAATGGAGATCCAAATCCAGTTATGATGTTGATAAAGCATAAGAAATAAATACACTACAGTAAGAAGTGGGAGCTTAATACACAAAATCAATTTTTATTGTTTTTAGTATCTTTATTATCGTTTTTCGATATATTATTATTGTTTTATAAAATATTCGTTTTATATTTGCAGTGTGATTATTTTATAAAATATAATCACAAAGTATTTTTTTGAGAGTGGTGCAACATTTATATAAATCTAAGGCAAATATTAACAATTTTAATATCAACACAATGGAAATAAAATACTACAAAAGAGTATCAGTAATAATTAGTTTTTTCTTGTGGCTTATAATTTTTAACGATATTATAGAATACCTGTTTGATGTTTTCGGAGGTGAAACAGACCCTGCTTATTTTCATATAATTCCTCAAACCATTTATGTTATAGATCTGATGATCCTGGTAGTATTTTATATTGTAATAATAAAAAACATAGAAAACAGAGGTGTTTTTGTAAAAAGAAATGAGGTCATATTTCTTTGGTTCGGACTAGTAATAGCATTTTTGGCATTATCTTCAGACGTCCTTTTTAATTGGCTTACCGGAAATCGACCGTCGGGTCCTAGAATATTAGCTGCACTGGGTGGGACCTTAGTTTTTGTATCATTTATATTTAAGATAGGGAATAAAATTCAGGAAGAGCAAGATTTAACTGTTTAGTATTAAATAAAAAATTATGCACAAACTAATATGGCAATAATAGTGAATCTGGATGTTGAAATGGCAAAGAATAAGATCTCTTTAAATGAGCTTTCAGAAAGAGTTGGAATAACTCCTGCAAATCTTTCCATTTTAAAAACGGGGAAAGCGAAAGCAATTCGTTTCAGCACTCTTGAAGCTATTTGCCGGGAGTTGGCCTGTCAGCCGGGTGACATTCTGGCTTGGGAAGATGACGACAATGAGTAAATGATGTACTTTTATAGATAGTGATTCTATTGTAGGTTTGAGATTTTTCTTATCTTTGAGACAGAATAATAGACAAATGAAGATTAAATATTTAATATATACGCTGATATTAGGTTTTATAGTTACATCAGTTAATGGTCAGTCGCTTGATGATGCCAAAGCCTGGTTTCTGGAAGGACGTTATGCAGAGGCTTTGCCGGTATTTAGAACCGAACTTCAGGAAAAGCCAAATGATGCTTCGCTAAACCATTGGTTTGGTGTTAGTTTATATAAAACAGGGAATCTGATAGAATCTGAACAATATCTTGCTTTTGCATCGGGAAGAAAGGTTAATGATGCGTATCTATACTTAGGAGAGCTTTACTCAAAATTATATCGTTTTGGAGATGCTGAGAAGGAATTTGAAAAATATCAGCGCGCAAACAGAAGAAACAATGAGGCACTTGAGCGGCTTGAAGAGGCAAGGAGTTATGCCGAACGGCTTATGCGCTCTGTTAACCGGACTGAAGATATTCAGGTAATTGACAGTTTGGTTCTGCCAAAGAGAGATTTTTTAGCTGCTTACAACCTGAGTAACTCATCAGGAATGGTTATGCCAATGAATGAGTTTTTTAATGATTATGCAATTTCTGATAAAACGCTGTTCATTAACGAAAGAGAGGATAAGGTTTATTATTCGCGAGAGGATATGGAAAACAGCAGCAGTCTGTTTACTATGGATAAGCTGATCGACTCATTTGGCAATGAGAAGCGCCTCCCCGATAATATAAGCGAAGGAGGAAGTCAGGCCTACCCTTTTGTTATGAGCGACGGACTTACCATTTATTTTGCATCTACAGGGCACAACTCTTTTGGGGGGTACGACCTGTATGTAACCCGGTATAATTTGTCATCCGATTCATATCTTATGCCTAATCAGTTGAATATGCCGTTTAATTCTCCGTTTAACGATTATATGATGGCAATTGATGAGGAGAAGGGCGTGGGATGGTTTGCATCGGATCGTTATCAGCCTTCAGACTCTGTTTTAGTTTACACTTTCATTCCTAACTCTCATGTTACACTTGTGGAGAATGAGGATGAGGGGTATAAAATTGAGAGAGCCAAAATATCATCTATATCTGAAACATGGAAAGAAGGGGTGGATTATAATTCATTACGAGCACTGGCTCAGCAAAAAGCAGAAAAAATTGAACAAAACAAAGGCGATTTTGAGTTTGTGATTAATGATTTGGCTACTTATCATACTCTGAACGATTTCAGGAGCGGTAATGCAAGATCCGTTTTTAGTCAGGTGCTGGGACTTGAGCAACAGCTCGAGTCGATAAACAACGAGCTTTCTCAGAAACGTGACCAATATGCTGCTGAGGGTAATTTAAACAGCAGCCTAAGAGCAAGTATTCTTGAACTGGAGAGACAATCCGGGTCGCTGTACAGAGAAATCGAAAGACTTAAAATTCAGGCAAGAAACGAAGAGGTGCGAGGTTTCTATAACTAAAAAATCGATTATATGACATTACACATCACTGTTGTTATAGCTGTAATAGTATTGGGAATACTTTTCATGCTAATTGAAATATTTTTACTTCCGGGTATAAGTATTGCAGGTATTGCAGGTGCTGTTTTCCTGACAGGAGGTATTATTTATGCCTACACTTTTATGGGAAGCACAGCCGGTAATATTACACTTGCCGCCTCAGCAATTGCAATGGGAGCCTCATTTGTCTGGCTTATTAAATCTAAATCGCTGCGTAAAATTTCTCTAGAAACAAATATCGAGGATAAAGTGGATAACAGCAACTTACAAAAAATATCTGTTGGAGATACCGGAGTTGCTATTTCTCGTTTGAACCCAATAGGCAATGTACTTGTTAATGATGTTACTGTTGAAGGAAAATCTATAGACGGTGAATTCATTGAGGAGGATTCTGAAATAGAAGTCGTTAAAATTGAAACATACAATATTCTGGTAAAAAGGAAGCAATAATATAAACACCCTAAAATAAATCATCATGGTTTTTTCAATACCCTTAATTATTACCATTGCTGTAATAATAATTTTCTTACTAATATTTTTTCATTATGTGCCATTCTTTCTGTGGATTAATGCCCTATCGGCCGGAGTACGAATTTCTCTGATTCAGCTCTTTCTGATGAGGTTGAGACGAGTACCGCCCCACACAATTGTATATGCTATGATTGAGGCTCATAAGGCAGGATTGAAGAGTGTGACCCGCGACAATCTGGAGGCGCACTACCTTGCAGGAGGAAATGTTGTGGATGTTGTGCATGCACTGGTATCGGCCTCTAAGGCAAATATCGATCTGACCTTTCAGATGGCAACAGCTATCGACCTTGCCGGACGTAATGTTCTTGAAGCAGTGAGAATGTCGGTTAACCCGAAAGTTATAGATACCCCTCCGGTATCTGCCGTGGCAATTGACGGTATTCAGCTGATCGCCAAAGCTCGTGTAACTGTTCGTGCTAATATCAAACAACTTGTGGGAGGAGCAGGAGAAGAGACTATCCTTGCCCGTGTTGGTGAAGGAATTGTATCATCAATCGGATCTGCCGTTTCCCATAAATCTGTTCTTGAGAATCCGGATTCTATTTCGAAGCTTGTTCTGAAGAAAGGGCTGGATGCCGGTACTGCATTTGAAATCCTGTCTATTGATATTGCAGATATCGATATAGGTAAGAATATTGGTGCTGTACTTCAAATGGACCAGGCTCAGGCAGACAAGAATATTGCGCAGGCTCGTGCAGAAGAGCGTCGCGCTATGGCAATTGCGTTAGAGCAAGAGATGAAAGCTAAAGCTCAGGAAGCACGTGCTAAGGTTATTGAAGCCGAAGCTGAAGTTCCGATTGCAATGGCTGAAGCTTTTAGAAATGGAAATCTTGGCATCATGGATTATTACAGAATGGAAAATATCCAGGCAGATACAGATATGAGAGACTCTATTGCAAAACCTCAAAGCGGAGGCAGAAATAAAAAATAAATAATAAATAATAATGAGAATTATACCTGAATCGGAATTCATAATTAATTCCGATGGGAGTGCATTTCATTTACACATAACCCCCGATCAACTGTCGGACAAGATTGTGATGATGGGAGATCCGGGGCGTGTGACTATGACTGCCTCTTTTTTTGATACTATTGAATGCGATGTGCAGAGCCGTGAATTTCATACTGTTACCGGAACCTATAAAGGTAAGCGAATTACTGCATTATCGCATGGGATTGGAACCGACAATATCGACATAGTTGTTACCGAACTTGATGCATTAGCCAATATCGATTTTGAAAGCAGAACTGTTAAGGATGAGTTTAAACAGTTAACGATGGTTCGTATAGGAACCTCGGGAGGTATGCAGGCCCACTGCCCTACCGGTTCTTACGTGGTGTCGGAGAAATCAATTGGCTTCGATGGATTATTACATTATTATGCCGATTCAAAGAAATTTCGTGATGAAGAGTTTGAAGAAGCATTTCAGAAACATGTTAACTGGTCGCCCTACCACTGCCTGCCATACGTTGTAAATGCTGATGAAGAACTGGTTGACCGTATCGGGCATGACATGATTAGAGGAGTAACCATTTCGGCTATAGGGTTTTATGGACCACAAGGCAGACATGTTCGACTTCCCCTTGCAGATCCGGATTTAAACTCTAAGATTGAATCTTTTAGATTTGAAGAGCACTCCATCACTAACTATGAAATGGAGAGTTCTGCAATTGCCGGACTTTCGCGCATGATGGGACATAAAGCAATGACTGTTTGTACTATTATTGCAAACCGGGTGGCGTTAGACTCAAATGCAGAGTATAAAGGCACTATGGAAGACCTTATTAAAACTGTTTTAGATAGAATATAAATTAAAAAGATTTTATGAAACAATTATCAACTTTGTTGTTGCTGCTCGTAACAATGTTTGCTACAGCACAACAAAACCCGCCGCTGCCTGTGGATCCGAATGTGAGAACAGGTAAGCTTGAAAACGGACTGACGTATTACATTCGTCAGAATAGTTTGCCCGAAAACAGGGCTGACTTCTACATTGCTCAAAAAGTTGGTTCTATGCAAGAAGAGGATAACCAGGCCGGTCTGGCCCACTTCCTTGAACACATGGCATTTAACGGAACTGAAAATTTCCCGGGAAAGAATATGCTAAACTATCTGCAGGATAACGGAATCAGATTTGGATATAATATTAATGCTTATACATCTTTTGATGAGACAGTATACTACATCTCTGATATCCCTACAACAAACCAAAACCTGATGGATTCTGCACTGCTGGTACTACACGACTGGGCTAATGCCATCTCTCTGGAAGCTGAAGAGCTGGAAAACGAGAGAGGAGTTATCAGGGAAGAGTGGCGCACGAGAGGTGGATCACAGCAACGCTTGTGGGAACAACTGCTACCGGAGATGTATCCCGACAGCAAATATGCCAACCGTATGCCTATTGGCAGTATTGATGTTATTAACAACTTCAAGCAAGAAGAAATTGTTGCATACTACCATAAATGGTATCGCCCCGACCTGCAGGGAATAATTGTTGTAGGTGATTTTGATGCTGAAGAGATGGAGCAAAAGGTTAAGGATCTGTTTTCACCAATTACACTTGACGAGAACAGAGCTGAAAGAGTTTACTATCCTGTACCCGACAACAAAGAGCCACTTGTTGCAATTGCGTCAGACAGAGAAGCAACTAACGCAAGGGTAATGTTGTTTTATAAGCACGACCCAATGCCGGATGAGCTAAAAAACACTCAAGCCGGATATATTACAGAGTATATTTTAAATGTGGCTTCAGCAATGATGAATCAGCGTTTCTCTGAAATACTTCAGAAGCCAAACGCTCCGTTTACATCGGCTTATGCTTATGATGGCGAGTACTTTGTAGCACAAACCAAAGATGCATGGACTGTTGTTGCAGGAAGTGCTGAAGACAAAATAGAGAATGCTTTGGCTGCAATGGTTAGAGAAACGGAAAGAGCCGTACAACATGGGTTTACTGCATCAGAATATGATGTTGCAAGAATAAATATTCTGAAGAATTATGAGAATGCATATAACAACAGAGATAAACAAAGAAACTCATCCTATTCGCAGGAGTATGTTCGTGCATTTACTGACAATGAGCCTATTCCGGGAATTGAGTTTGAGCATCAATTCATGCAGGCAGTTGCACCAAACATTCCTGTAGAGGCTATAAATCAAACCATTAAGCAACTAATTGGAGATGAGAATATTGTTATTGCTGTAACAGGACCTGAGAAAGACGGGTTAGTTTACCCAACTGAAGATGATCTGCTTGCGGTATTAACATCAGTAAAAAATGAAACGATAGAGCCATATGAAGGTGAAACGATAGATGAGCCTCTTATCTCTACGCCTCCAACACCCGGTAAGATTGTTAGCGAGGTGAAAGACGAAGCTATGGATGCCACTGTTTGGACATTGGAGAACGGAATAAAAGTTATTCTAAAAAACACAGATTTCAAAGATGATGAAATTCTTATGACTGCAACAAGCGAAGGAGGCTATTCTCAATTTGCACAGCAAGAACCGCTTAACAGTCGCATGTCGGGTTCAATACTTACTCTGGGTGGTGTAGGAAACTTCAGCAGTACCGATTTGCCAAAAGTAATGGCAGGGAAAACAGCGTCAGTCCGTCCATCTATATCTTTAACCACACAAGATTTTAACGGATCATCTTCAATTAAGAATTTTGAGGATATGCTTCAGCTTGTCTACCTCTACTTCACATCACCAAGAAAGGATGAAGAAGCATTCGAATCTTATATTCAGAGGATGGAGACTCAACTTAAAAATCAGGAAGCAGAACCTATGGTTGCTTTTTCTGATTCTATAAACAGTACAATTTATGGCGAAAATCCGCTTAGAAAAAGAATTAAAGCCGACGATCTGCAAAATCTTGACTACGACAAGATGTTTGAGATGAATAAAGAGTTATTCAAAAATCCCGGAAGCTTTACATTCACTTTTGTAGGTAATATAGAAGAAGAGCAGGTTCGCCCTGTAATTGAGCAATATCTGGCTTCACTTCAAGGAACATCAGAAGTAACTGAGTTTGTGAAAGTTCCTTTGGAGTTTAAAGCCGGTAAGGTTGAAAATATTTTCCAGCGCAATATGCAGAACCCTAAATCATCAGTATTTAATGTTGTTGGAGGTACTGTAGACAGAAACCAGAAGAATGTAATTTTAATGGATATGCTCGGACAGGTTCTTGACATTGTATACACAGAGAAAGTACGTGAAGAAGAAGGCGGTACTTACGGTGTATATTCAGGGGGCTCTATTTCAAGATATCCGGAAGGTCAGACTCTGCTACAGATAATGTTTGATACTGATCCCGAGAAAGAAAGAATGACACACCTTAACAACATTGTTCTTAATGAGTTGAACAATATTGCAACTGAAGGACCTCGTGAAGGTGATTTCTCTAAGGTAAAAGAACATTTGAATAAGAGTTATACTGAGAACTTGAGAGAGAACAGATACTGGATGAACATTCTTGACACCAAGTATTTCTATGGTGAGGACAATTACACAGAGTATATTAATATTGTAAATAGTATCACTCGTGACGATATTAAGCAATTCACAGCCAACTTACTAAATCAGGGTAACATAAAAACAATTGTTATGATGCCCGAAAATGCAGAATAGCTTATTAGTATAAAGATAAAGTAAAAAGGCCGTCAGGATTTAATTATCGTGATGGCCTTTTTTATATATTTATCGCACTTTAAAGCTATTAATTTGCCTTTGCAGGTGGGGTATGCTTATACTTAAAGAATATTGCAAACAGAACTGCTACAACAAGAGCATATCCGGCAAAAATAAACCAAACACTCTGCCAGTCACCTATCATTAGCGATTTCATTTCACCGCCAACAAGTACATCCTGCCAGCTTGTAAATTGGTTAACCACCCATTGAGCACCCAAAGTGCCTATAGTTGCACCTATACCGTTGGTCATGAGCATAAACATTCCCTGTGCACTTGCCCTGAGGTGGTGAGGAGTCTCTTTATCAACATACAGAGAACCCGACACATTAAAGAAATCAAATGCAACACCATAAACCAGCATAGAAAGAATGAGCAGCCAAACACCATCACCCGGATTACCAAGACCGAATAGTGCAAACCTAAGTACCCACGCAATCATTGCAATAAGAATTACCTTCTTAATTCCATATCTGCTGAGGAAAAACGGGATAAGTAAAATACACAAAGCTTCTGAAATCTGAGAAAGTGAGATAAGCATGTTTGAGTGCTGCACCCCGAATGTGTTTGCATATTCGGGGATTGCCTCGAAGCTTGCAATAAATGGATTGGCGAACCCGTTTGTGATTTGAAGTGAAACACCAAGCAACATTGAGAATATGAAGAAAAGAGCCATCCTTTTCTCCTTAAAAAGCTTAAACGCATCGAGACCAAGTCGCTGTGCCAAAGTTCTATCTTCAGTATCAGTAGTAACCAGACAGTTTGGAAGAGT
>CAZYNA010000008.1:9856-42242 GCA_964648775.1 uncultured Proteiniphilum sp.
AGGAAATTCATTATGATTAATCGAACTTTCAAAGACATGTTTTTGTATTTAGTTATTAGTCGTAAGTTATTTTATCTGCTTAGCCAAGGTGTAGGATTAAGTTTATTTGTTTTTTGCCACAACTGAAAATGCATAGTTGAAACACCGGTATCAGGATCGGTATAAATTCTTCCCAACGATTGTCCTGTTTCAACTTTATCGCCAAGCTTAACATGTAAATCATAAATATTACCATAGAAGGTATAATAGTCGCCATGCCTAACAATTACACAGGTATTTGAGCCCGGGAAAGAAAACACTTTAGACACCTCTCCGGCAAAAACAGATCTAATATTAGCACCCCTTTCGGCCTGAATATCAACTCCATTACTATTGGTGGTAATATTCCATTCATTATGCTGCTTTGTACCAAAGCTGCCAACAATTGAAGATGCACCTGAAACAGGCATTGGCAACTTACCTCTGTTCTCGGCAAACACTTTAGACAGGTTAAATGACTCAGCAGAAGCTGTAGAGCTACCCGCCTCAATTCTTGGCGCAGGTTCGGTTCGTGCAACCGACTCCTCCTGCTTTGGGTCTGCAGCCTTTTCATCCTTCTCTCCCCTTTCGGCAGCCCTTTTAGCTTCCTCAGCAAGGCGTCTTTGCTCAGCCTCACGCTCCTGTCGCGCCACCTCCTCTGCAATAAGTTTTTCAATCTGAGAGTTCAGCTGATTCGCCTGACGCTGTTTATCCTGCAAAGTTTTTCTGAGCTGGTCTTCTCTGCCACGTGCTGCAGATATTTCTGACTGCCTGTTCTTTTCTTCACTTTGGAGTTTATTCTGTTCCTCCTGTAACGAAGCAAGCGCCTTTACCTTCTCTGTCTTAGCAATAGTTAGAGCATCTCTGTTCTTGGTTATCTCTGTATTTTGTTTCTTGATTTCATCTGCCTGAGACCGTTGCCATTTAGAGTATTGACGAAGATACTGCATCCTTCTGAGAGACTCACCAAAAGAGCTCCCTGACAATATAAAAAGCAGCTTATTCTGATTGTGTTTCTGATTGAGCATCCCTTTGATGGCATTGGCATAATTATCCTGCTTTTGCTTTAATTCTCTGTTTAATCGAACAATTTCACCCTCTAACCTCTTCTCCTCTTTGGTTATAGCATCTATCTCCTTCCTTTGAACACTTATAAGCTCTTTTCTCGAATCGATCTGTTTATTTATCAAATTTATACGATCAAGAATGGTGGTAGTCTCTTTTTTGACATCAAGATAAAGTCTGTTAGTATTCCTTATTTCCTCCTGAAGAGCCTGTTGCTGTTTCTGCAGACTCTCTATCTGCGCTGTCTGCGAAAACAAACTGCCGGAAATAATCAGTAAGAGGAATATATTTAAGGACTTTCTCATGCGCTTTGTGTAATAACTTTTATGATTTCGGCTAAACCTATTTTTTTGTATCCATCAGGAATATTTATGTTTAACTCAATTGGTTCACCGGTAATTATATCAGAAAACTCAAGTACAGTATCTAGTCGCTGTGAATTTGAGGAAATAGATGCATTCATTCTGTGCGGGAATACTCCACTATCAATAATAGTGAATTTGGAATAGGTCCATTGTACCGACTGCTTCTCACCGTGTTCCATAAGGTGAGTGAATGTTATCCTGTCTTCTCCGTTAACAGTGAATGAATACTCTATTTGCGACTCAGGATCTTTTGCAATAAGATAGTAATTTCTATCGGAAGTACGAGTATAATTAAATTTATTATAGTCACTTTCAAGCACCTCATCATGTCCTGAAACAAAAACTGAGTTTGTAAGTATAGACTGCATAGTGAAAAAATCGAAGCCCATTGGATATTGTTCCTTAACAGTTGAGATTGACTCTTTTACGTATCTTTTATTCATTCTGTCGAGAACAACAACAGTATCTGTATCAATATAAAATCTGAATACCTCAACACCAAAAAGCGGTTGAATGGAGATTTGAAGTGCATTATCCTTAATCATTCTGAGGCTTGCTCTTGAGCTAAGTGAGCGGGAACCGGATGTAATATTTACATTAAGCTTTGCAGAGAGAGTATTATATGGAAATGAGCTTGAGAGTATATCACTAAAAAGCTCGCTGTACTCCTTATCTTCTACAGGTGTAATTGAGTACACTAACTTCTGCCTGCTCTTACAAGAACTAAAAATTATGGTTGTAATAAGCAAACATAAAAATAGAAATCTTTTTACTGCCATAAATTAACTTTTTACAGAGATTCAATTAGTTTACCTGTTTCAATTTTTTTATCCAGCAATTCTGAGTTGTCTCCTAGTTCTCTTGCTTTAATCCAATACTCCATTGCTTTCTCCTCCTCTCCTGTTTTGTAAAGAACATCGCCGTAATGCTCATGCACCTCGGCAGAAGGATTGTCTGCGCCATACTCAATTGCTTTCTCTATATATATTTTAGCCATTATATACGACTCCTGCACATACAATACCCAACCGTATGTATCGAGATATGTGGGGTTCATTGGCTCAGCTTTAATAGTGATTCCACTCATTTTCTCGGCCTTATCAAGTTCTCTTTTCTGTAAGGACAGATAATAACTATAATTGTTTAATACCGGAAGATTTTGAGGATACAATTGTAACGCTTTTTCATAATTATCGAAAGCCACCTCTTCATTTCCGAGATAGTGGTTCAGGTCACCAATCTGTCCGTAGAAATCAGATTCAAGAATTGGATTACGGAAAACAGCCTTCTCAAGTCCTTCTTCAAATATCCTTAAAGCCTCTTCATAGTTTTCTTCCTGAAAATTAACTGCTCCCAGATAATAATAAAACTGAGGTTCTTCCGGTAAGTGCTTCAATGCCCTGGTTGTAACATCCTTTACTGCCTCCATATCCTCGTCCGGAAGAGCTACTCTGATTACATTTTCATAACCGGCAGGATTATCGGGATTACCTTCTATATATTTTTCGAATTGCTCTAAAGCACCCTCTTTATCCTCCTGCATATACAGAAGATTTCCATATATCAGGTTTAACTCTGTATAATTTGGGTGTTGCAGGAACAGTGATTCAAAAAGAGGATTGGCCTGCTTAAGATCTTGATTGCTTTGCTGAAGAACTCCAAGATATCTGGTAACGAGCTGTAGCTTGTTTTCAACCTCCATTGAGGTGCTAGTAATTGCTTTCTGCAGTTCAATCTGTGCAGCCTCTTTATTACCTGTTTTCTCAAAATAACTAACCATAGAAATGATAAGAGCGGGATATGAGGAGTCGACCTTCTCCGCAAGTCTGTAATAACTTAACGCCTTATCCTGCTGGTTATCTTCCATATAAAGATCGCCCATTAAGACCAGGTATCTGATATCATTTGGGTTCTTATCAATTATATTCTGTATCTCCTCGAATGCTTTCTCTTTATTATCCATCATAGAGTAGAGACGGAACTTATTAAGAGCAAGTGCTTCTGACACACCAACGCTTTTTTCAAGCTCATTAAGAGCATCAATGGCTTTATCAAGTTCACCATTATCGGCATAAGCATTTGCCAGCTCGAAATGCAACTCCGGCTTTTCGGGATAGATATTTTGAAGATGCGTATAAATATCAACAACCTCCTGCTTCATACCAAGCTCTCTGGATATACCGGCAAGCATCATATTGTAATAGAAGTTGGATTGGTCGTAATAAACCGCTTTTCTTATATAATTAAGAGCAAGATCCTTCTCCTGCAAAGCATTATAGAAAGTGCCCAATTCAATTAAAACATTAGCATTGGTAGAGTCGATTGAGTAGCAGTGTCTGAAAAGATCGATTGCCTGATCATATTTACCCAAAGCTTTTGCATTTAGAGCCTCGTAGAAATAAAAATCAAACTTTCTATCCGAGTTGTCTGCATGAATGTAACTCCCTTTGACAGAGAGAATAATAAGTAAAATGTATAGGATTGTTTTTAAATTCGTTGATTTATATATCATTATATTGTTTCCTGTTTTATTTTTTGCCGGTATGCCCAAATCCTCCATCACCACGCTCTGTTTCTTCCAGTTCATCAACAGGACTCCAGCTAATTCTGGAATGTTGAGCAATTACCATTTGGCAAATTCTTTCTCCATTGTTAATTGTATAATCGGTATCTGACAGATTAACCAGAACTACCCTTATTTCACCTCTGTAATCGGCATCAATTGTGCCGGGAGAATTTACAATACTTATTCCATGTTTAACAGCCAATCCGCTCCGAGGGCGAATTTGTGCTTCGTAGCCCTCCGGCAGCTGTATATATATTCCGGTTGGAATAAGTGATCGCTCTAATGGTTTAAGTGTTACAGGATTCTCTAAATTTGCTCTGAGATCCATACCTGCAGCTAAAGGTGTAGCATATTCCGGAAGTGAGTGTTGCGACTTGTTAACTATTTTGATATTCATCTATTTCTCCTATTTCAATTGATTATGCGAATTTATACAATTCTGAGGAATAAAGGCTCAAATTGATAAAATTTAAGGAAATTATACCCTATCTTTGTGTTTATGAGTGGACAAGATGATCTATTGGCTAAATTAAGACAAACGCTGGATGAGCAGGGAATAGATTCTTTTCATGTACTTGAGGATCTGGTACCTATTGAGGTGCAGATGGATTATTTCAGATATTTCGACCGGTTAAGAACTGAAAACCCTACATTTGATCGTGATGAAGAGGTTGGCATTCTGTTTTCGTCTGAGGAGACAATTGAACGAAAGAAAAAGAGTCTGACTTTGCTTGCCTTAATTCCTGATGTGGGTGCATATCGTTCAATCGAGACGTACCATAGCAGTCCCCTTGAACCTGAACTTATGCATTGGTCATCTATGGCCCTTGTGAGCAGTCGCATTATTCTTAATTTCGACCTCTCCGGTCATAGGCAAATTTATGTCTCATCGGGTTTAGGTGGTCAGGATAAAAGATTGCGATTCTTTACTCTATTTACCACTAACGACCGCAATAACTTTACCGACCTGCAGAAAGAGATAGTTGAGCGCGAGTTTAAATTTCAACTTCAAAAAGCAGAAGTTACAATTGAAGAATTTGAAATTAATGATAACTACTTCACAATTCTGCTTCTTTTCCCATTTGACAGCGACGTTAAGACACATCTGAATGAAGCTATAGAAGAATGTAACCAGTTTGGCAATTTTTTAGAAACAAAATTCCTTTTCACCAATGTGAAAGTACTGAACACAACAGAGATAGAAAAGCTGTTAATAAAAAAGTGAAGCCACCTCAACTAAAAGTTATCTATATACAGATCAATCTTTTTTTCGCAATTTAAGAGTTTTAGTTTTCTTATCAGGGAATGATTTTTTTGAATCATCTCTTTTCTTGAAATTACCACCTTTCATAAAATTACCTCCTTCACTTTCACCTTCTCGCTCTGCACGTTGAGATCTACGATACCCTTCACGTGAATTACGCTCTTTCTGGTATTTGTCTTTTTTATTAGACTTGAACCTGGAAATTTCATCTTTATCAAGCTCTTTACGCTTACCTGAAAATATTTCATACTCACGCATTTCACACTCAAGCGGACCGTTGTATAGAAAGAATCTTCTTGAATGCCTGAGTCCAATTGAATCAAAAGCCTCTTTACGATAGCTCAGTATATATGCTCTGAATCCTGAAAAAACATGCTTTAAACGCTCGCCAATCATTGAGTAGAGCGACTCAAGCTCATCCACTTTGATTCTTTCTCCATAAGGAGGATTTGTAATTAAAACGCCCTCCGTTGCAGGTGCAGTATCGTATTTCTGAAAAGGCTTAACTTCGAGGTCGATATACTTCTTTAATCCTGCATTTTTTATATTTTTCTCTGCAATAGAAATTGCTTTTGATGAAACATCTGAACCAATTATCCTGTGTTTGAATTCGCGGGTACCGGAATCGTCATTATAGATTTCACTAAACAGATCTTCGTCGAAATCCTTCCATTTCTCAAACGCAAACTGTGGACGATGAATTCCGGGAGGTATTCCCAATGCAATCATTGCCGCCTCAATGAGAATTGTTCCTGATCCGCACATAGGATCGACGAAGGTTGAGTCACCTTTCCATCCCGACTTAAGTATCATTCCAGCCGCAAGTACCTCGCTTAAAGGGGCCTCTGTTTGATTGAGACGATACCCGCGTTTGTGAAGTGACTCACCAGAGCTATCAAGCGACAGGGTGCATTTATTATGTGCCACGTGAATATTGAGTACAACATCGGGGTTTGCAACACTCACAGAAGGGCGTTTATCGTATTTCTCTGTAAACCAATCGGCAATAGCATCTTTAACACGATATGCAACAAACTTTGAGTGAGTGAAAATATGTGAGAAGACAACTGCATCAATTGAAAAAGTGGTATCAAGTGATAAATACTCATCCCAGTTAAAACTTTTCACTGCATTGTAAACCTCATCAGCACTTTCGGCCTTAAAGTTGTAAATTGGCTTGAGAATACGTAATGCAGTACGACAATGCATATTGGCCCTGTACATAAGCGCTTTATCACCTGTAAAAGAGACCATACGGGTTCCTATTTCAAGATTATCAGCACCTAAGCTAACTAATTCTTCTGCTAACACATCCTCCAGCTCAGCCATTGTTTTGGCTATCATTTGATATTGTTTATTATCTTGCATCTACTTTTATTACCTAATTAAATTAATTTCTCAAGCTATTACCAACCAACTTATAAAGTTACAACTTAACCTTTCTGCTTCGCTCTTTCGACTCATTTCCAAAAGCATCAAGTGCTGTTACCACATAGGTATACTTTGCTTCTCCCCCTTCGTATGGAAGAATATAAAAATTATCGGGTGTTACAGCAATTATATTTTCTGATTTGCCGATATCAACCTTTTCATTGTTTCTGAATCTATAAACAATAAACTTCTGAGCAGTTTCGGGATTACTTTTATCTTTATCGTGCTCCCACATTAGGAAATGCATATCCTCAGTAAAAACATCAGTTAGTTTATTTACTCTTTTTGGTCTCCCTTCATGCATATGAGTATATGCTGGAACTAAAGCTTTTGTACGATGTATATCATTTTTTAGTTTATCGGCTACCCCCTCAAAATTGTCAAGTATCTGGTAACCGTACCAATAGCAGTTTCCGTGTACGAACGACATTCGACGAGTTTGATCTATCTTAGTGTTAAGCTCATTACGGTCTATACTTCGCTTAAGATCCTGACCAATATACAGGTGTTGTCCGAAGTTATTTGCATTCCACCAATGAAGCAGGGTTGTATAGTCGGCTGCAGCATGACCAATTTCCCAGTAAAGTTGAGGCAGGTTATAATCAATCCACCCTTTCTCGACCCATAGTTTAATATCGGCATAGAGATCATCATAGTTCTGTAAACCGTTAGTATCACTGCCACCGGGATCACTTCGCTGGTTACGATAAATGCCAAAAGGACTAATACCAAAACGTACCCATGGCTTTGTAGCAGCTATAGTTAATTTTATCTGATGAATAAGCAAGTTCACGTTATTCCGTCGCCAGTCGCCCCTCTGATTTGCCGAAAAGCCTTGAGATGAGGCATACATACTAAAGCTATTATCATCGGGAAAAGATTCACCGGAAATTGGATAGGGGTAGAAATAATCATCCATATGAATTGCGTCAACATCGTAACGAGAAACAATATCCTGAACAACCTGACAAATAAACATTCTGTTTTCGGGAAGACCCGGATCGAAAAAGAGCTGATTACCATATTGAACAAACCGTTCAGGATTCCTCCAATACAAATGATCATCAGAAAGAGTATTTGTTATATTTGTTTTCACCCTGTAAGGATTAAGCCATGCATGCAACTCCATTCCGCGTTTATGACACTCTTCGATTATGAATGCAAGCGGATCGAAATCCGGATCATCGGGGGCTTTACCCTGTTCACCGGTAAGAAATCTGCTCCATGGTTCAAGATTGGATTTATAAAAAGCATCCGCTTCAGGACGGATTTGAAAAATAACAGCATTCACACCGGCTTCATCAAGTTTTCTAACCATCTCAGACAGATAATACTTCATAGCTGCACTATTCATCTGCCTGTAACGCGACTGCCCCACTGTTTGAATCCAGGCTCCGCGAAACTCCCTCTTGGGAGTCTGATCCGGCTGTTGAGTTAATGCTGTTCTTGAAGATCCGCAAGATGAAAGCAGTAAGCCACTTAGAATAAAACAAAAAAGTAAAGAAATATTCTTCATTATATAATAAAGCTGATTTTTATTTGCAGTATATGAATTTATACAAATTAGGGAGTAAATATAAAATCTTCTGTCTCCAGCAACTCCTCTGCCATATGACGTTTTGGATACACAACTATTCTGTTATTATTAGGGAACCGCTGTTCTATTTTAGTTGGGAGTCCCTCTAATACAGGTATATGTGAAATGTATCCCTGATGAGCTGAAATAAGAACTATAAGGTCGTCCTCTCTAATATGTTCGCTGAAATCCATAGGATGTTCCCAGTTGGTGAAAGGCTGAAAAACTGTACTTCCAGCTTGAATATGCTCTGAAACTTGTTTCTGAGTATGTGGATGTCCGAGATGAAGTACAGGAACAGAAAGTTCAGATGACAGTTTTGAAATTTTATTTACCCAAAGTGGGAATCCATCTTCACGTTCAGCCAATGGAGGTGAGATTACAACGATTCTCTTTAGAGTAACCAGGTTTTGCTCTATATGACATATAAATAGATTCTTATCGAGATTCTTAACTATCAGGTCCACTTTCTCACCCAATAGTTTATCCCATAAGCCTGCTTTCCCCGGCCATCCAAGTACAACAAGATCTGTCATGGTTTCTCTTGCTATTCTGGTAATACCATCGGAAGGGTTATGATCTATAGTAGTAATTATATCAACATCTACTTCGGCAGCTGTAGCAGTAGAGATAAACTCCTGTAGTTTTTTTCTGAAGTTAACTATATTCCTCTCTACTGCTTCGTTATTTGGCATTACACCAAGAAGGGAAATGGAATTTACAGACTTTTTATCTTTAAGAAGCAATGCCAGTTCGACATGATGACCAATGTTTGAAGGGTTTGCAATTGGCACAAGTATTTTCTCTTGAGCAAACTCACCAAGCATATCGGGGGTAAGAGGTGCATCTTCTTCGCTTATTGCAACCTCTTTTGCCGCTTTCTGAGTAACTACAGTAGCAACAAGGCAGGTTATTAATATAAGTATAATTGTTCCGTTAAGAATATACTCATCTAAAATTTCCGCCCTGTATCCTACTAGAATAATTGCCAGTGTTGCAGCAGCGTGTGAACTGCTTAATCCGAATATAAGATCTCTTTGTGTTGATGAATATTTAAAAGTTTTCTGTGTTACAAAAGCAGCAATCCATTTACCGGCCAGGGCTACAACAGTGAGAGTGGCAGCAACAATAAGTGTCCACGGTCCATCCAAAACAATTGATACATCAACCAGCATACCTACGGAAATCAGAAAAATGGGAATAAATAGAGCATTACCGAAAAACTCAATTCTATTCATTAACGCAGAAGAGTGAGGGATAAGCCTATTCAATGCCAATCCTGCAGCAAAAGCACCAATAATTGGCTCAATTCCGCCCAATTCAACCAGAAACCCGGAGGCAAAGACTATAAACAATACAAAAATAAAGTTTGAATATTTCTCTGAATCGGCCCTCTTAAAAAACCATTTGGCAATTTTTGGGACAAGGATGAAAATAATAACAGAGAATATTGCCAGTGATAGTAGAAGTTTAATAAGGAAGCCTATTTGCAGTCCGCCTGCACTATTGGATAAAATGAGAGCAAGCATAATCAGAACAGCTGTATCAGTTAGAATAGTTCCTCCAACAGTAATTGCTACAGCCTGATTTCTTGCAACACCCATACGGCTTACAATCGGATAAGCTACCAAAGTATGAGTTGAAAACATACTAGCAGTAAGGAAACTTGCATTTGAATCGTACCCCAAAAGGTAGTAACACACGGGATATCCGATAAGAAGGGGAATTATGAATGTAAAAAAACCAAATGTAAGACTCTTATTTCTGTTCTGAATAAATTCATTGAAATCGAGCTCAAGTCCTACAATAAACATTATATAAAGTAGCCCGATAGAAGAAAACATCTCGACTCCTGCATTACTGTTATCTATCCAGTTTAAACCATATGGACCAATAATAACACCCGCTAATATCCAACCTATTATACTTGGCACATTAAACCGTTTGAGCAAAATAGGTGCAGATAAAATTATAAACAGAAGTATTGTAAATATTAAAACCGGATTATTTAACGGTAGTGAAAAATCGACTTTAGAAAGTGATAGTAATATTGCCATTAAATTATTTTTTTGGGTTTCGAAATGTTTCTCAAAACCGTAATTACCTCATTATTGGACAAAATTA
Organism: uncultured Proteiniphilum sp.; assembly: GCA_964648775.1. GTDB lineage: Bacteria > Bacteroidota > Bacteroidia > Bacteroidales > Dysgonomonadaceae > Proteiniphilum. Next base: position 20,266 of record CAZYNA010000008.1, read on the forward strand.
GATAAAATAATTTGATTTTATTGACAGATGCATATTTTTTGAAGCGTTTAAAGTGCTTACCTTTGTAGGTTGCAATTAAAATGTATATTGCTATTTTTGAATATGAGTAATAAAAAGCAAATAGAAATAAAGGGTGCACGTGTAAATAACCTAAAGAATATAGATGTAAATATTCCGAGAAACAGCTTTACTGTTATTACAGGTCTCTCAGGATCAGGTAAATCTTCACTTGCATTCGACACACTATACGCAGAAGGGCAAAGACGCTATGTGGAAAGCCTTTCAGCATACACACGCCAATTTCTTGGCAGGATGAATAAGCCGGAAGTAGATTATATTAGGGGAATTCCGCCTGCAATAGCAATCGAACAAAAAACTACATCAAGAAATCCACGGTCTACTGTTGGCACCTCAACCGAAATATATGAGTACTTAAGACTTCTCTATGCTAGAATAGGCAAAACAATCTCTCCTGTATCAGGTGAAGAAGTTAAAAGACATTATGTAACGGATGTTGTTGATAAAATGAGACAATATCGTGAAGGTACAAGGATGGCTGTATTCTCTCATATTCAGCTGCGTAATGGCAGAACCTTAAGAGAACAACTTGAAATGCTGATGAAAGAGGGATTCACACGGGTTGATGTAGGTGAACAATTTTATCGTATTGACGAACTGCTTGAGCATAAAGAACTACCCCCTGTAAATGAGGTACTACTTGTGATTGACCGACTTTCATGCTCTTCGGACAAATCGACTATAAACCGTTTGTCTGACTCAGTTGAGACAGCTTTTCTTGAGGGTAACGGAGAGTGTATTGTTCGTTTTTGGGGCGAGGAAGAGATTGAAACATTTGTTTTCTCTAACCGTTTTGAGGCAGATGGAATTATTTTTGAAGAACCCACAGAGATGATGTTTAATTTCAATAGTCCCGCCGGAGCTTGTCCGAAATGTGAGGGTTTTGGAAAGATTGTTGGAATAGATGAAAATTTAGTTATACCAGACAAAAGTCTCTCTGTTCAGGAAGAGTGTGTAAAATGTTGGAAAGGTGAAAAAATGAGCGAATGGAGGCTCTACTTTGTTAAGAATGCATATAAAGTAGATTTCCCTGTTCACCGGGCGTATTATGACTTATCGGATGAAGAGAAGGATATTCTTTGGAACGGAAGACATGAACTTGATATTTATGGTATAAATGACTTCTTTTCTATGCTGGAAAAGAATTTATATAAAATTCAGAACCGTGTAATGCTGGCGAGATATAGAGGGAAAACCGACTGTTATGTATGTAAAGGTACACGATTGAAGAAAGAGGCGTTGTATGTAAAAGTTGGGGAGAAGTCGATAACTGAATTGGTTTTAATGCCGGTATCGGAGCTGAAGGAGTATTTTATCACTCTGAAAATCAGTGAAACCGATATGCTTATTGCTGAGCGACTTCTTACAGAAATAAACAATCGTTTACAGTTTCTGTGTGATGTTGGACTTGGATATCTTACACTTAATCGTTTATCAAACACATTATCAGGAGGCGAGAGCCAGCGCATAAACCTTGTTTCATCGCTTGGCAGCAGCTTGGTTGGTTCACTATACATCTTAGATGAGCCAAGTATTGGTCTACACTCTCGCGACACTTACCTGCTAATTAAAGTTTTGAAAGAACTTCAGAAGTTAGGTAATACTGTTGTAGTGGTTGAGCATGATGAAGAAATTATAAGAGCGGCTGATTACATTATTGACATCGGCCCCAAAGCAGGACGACATGGAGGGGAAGTAGTTTATCAGGGAAATATTGCTGATTTAGAAAAAAACAGCGATAGCTATACTGTTAAATATTTAACCGGTGAAGAAAAAATTGAGATTTCAGCTAATAGGCGTAAATGGAACAATTATATAGAGGTGAAAGGAGCGCGTCACAATAATCTGAAAAACATCGATGTGAAATTTCCATTGAATATAATAACTGTTGTGACCGGTGTTAGCGGGTCAGGCAAATCTTCTCTGGTTAATGACATACTATATAATGCACTTAATCACGAGTATAAGGGTGCAGCATTGCAACAAGCTGAATATAATTCTATTTCAGGTGACATCAAATTAGCTGAGGCAGTAGAATATGTTGACCAGAACCCTTTGGGTAAATCATCAAGGTCAAATCCGGTTACCTATTTAAAGGCATTTGATGAGATTAGAAAGCTTTTTGCTTCACAACCTTTATCTAAGCAAATGGGGTTTTCACCAGCTTATTTTTCATTTAATGTAGAGGGTGGTCGCTGTGAAGAGTGCAAAGGAGACGGAACGATTACAGTTGAGATGCAGTTCATGGCAGACATTCAGCTTGAGTGTGAATCATGCGGTGGCAAAAGATACTCAAAAGAGGTTCTGGAAATTGAATATAACGGAGCTTCAATATATGATGTGCTTGATATGACTGTAAATCAAGCAATAGAATTCTTCAGCAATAACGCAGGGGCAACCGAAAAGAAAATTATCAAAAAGATTAAACCTTTGCAGGATGTAGGACTTGGGTATATAAAACTGGGACAATCCTCGTCTACTCTATCGGGTGGGGAAAACCAACGAGTGAAGCTCGCTTATTATCTTGGTGAAGAAAAGAGTCGCCCTACAATATTCATATTCGACGAACCTACTACCGGCTTGCATTTTCATGATATTAAAACACTACTTAATGCTTTCGATTCACTTATGGAGCGGGGGCATACCATAATTATAATTGAGCATAACATGGAGGTAATAAAGAGTGCCGACTATATAATTGATATCGGCCCGGAAGGCGGTAAGGCAGGAGGACAAATTGTTTGTGTTGGCACGCCTGAAGAGATTATAAAATGTGATGAGTCGCACACAGGAAAGTTTCTGAAAGAGAAGTTATAAATTTCTCAGAACCCAGTAGGCAAAGATTATAATTAACACAACCAGAGCAGACCACCTGCCAAAGAATATTTTTTGAAGTTGGGGTTGTCTTAACTTTCCTCCAAAATACTCCATATATACACCCAATGATATATATGGGATAGCCAACACCATAAACGCATTATATTTTAATGCTTCTGCAACATTCAAGTGTAAAAGGTGGTGTATTGCCCTTTGAGAACCACAACCAGGACATTCGAATCCTGTAGCCATCAGAAATGGACACTTAGGAAATATCTGATGACTCTCAGGATCCAACACGTAAAACAGGAATAGAGCAGTTAATATAAGAAGAGATACAACTACACCCAAACCAACTTTAAACCCTTTACTCACAAGTTTATATTCAATAGTTAGAAATTATATCCACTTGCATTGTTTTCTATGATACTTTCCATTGTAGACATGAAATCTCCGGTAGTGAACATAATTCCCCATGATACCAGATAAATAACGCCAACTGCTAATGCAATAAGTGTCCAGGTTTTTGCACTTTTTGCTGCTTTTTCTGCTTCTTCGTACTTTGAGTTGTAATAGAGTGTATCAACTTTTGCTGCGTAAACTACACCAATAACTCCAAGAACATTACAGCAAAGTATTGTTGCAACTATTGATTGCCAAAGCCAGTTGTTTGGTTTTAATGGTGGTATATGATCTGAAAAAGCCTCCTGATTTGGGACTGCAGGCGGAGTTTGATTTGAAATATACTGATCTTCCATTTCTGTATTTTAAGTTTCGTGAAATAATTGTGTTATATAAATTATGCATCAAGCAAGTCGCTCATACCTGATAAACCATATCCCAGAGCTCCAAATATTATAAACAAGGTTGCTATTAATATTACCACCCATGCTATAAATATCCATAATGAGATTTTAGTCCATCTGCCGGCTGAACGGGATGCCTCTTTCGCAGCTGTAACATCTCCATTATTGTATAGTGATTCGACCTGTGCGGCATAAACAATTGCAATTATTCCCAATAGACTCAAAAAGCTGCCACAAAACAGGAACGGCAGTACTGTAACCAAAATTGACTCTAACAACCAGCTTTTGGGCATTGGTTGAATTTGCTGCGACTGGTTATCCAAAACTGTTGGCTCAGGAATTGGAGGTACAGAGTTAACCTCTTCGAATAGAAACTTCAATTCTTCCACCTCTTCAGCACGTTTCCATTGCTCCATGCCCTCTGTCCATACCAGTGTATCACGTCTCAGATTTTCCTGTCTGAGTTCATAAGGTGAATATGTTCCTTTCTGCTTACGGGATGCATCAACGTAAAAATATTGATTCATAGCTTTATGTTTTATTAATAATCGTCGGGATTTAATCTAAATACGCTAATTATTTGACCGTTTTCATCGTTGTAAACATATTCTACCACAACATTGTTTTGTTTAAAGAATGCTAATTGCGGATTTGTGGCATATTCCTGTTTTATTTTTTCTTTCAAGACTGATTCTACTTCCTTTATCAGTGAATCAGGGTTTGAAGTGTTTAAAACAGTATAGTTATAAGTGAAAACATTATCTGCAGAAACTGTGGCTCCATCAAAAAGTGTATTATTATCAATCATTACGGGAGTTGAAATATTAATATCAAGGGCCGTTTCGTTCAGTATCTTATTTATCTCTTTGTTCTGTGATTTACAGCCAATTACCAACACACACAAAAAGAACACAAGTATTGTTCGGTTATTTATTATCATAATACATTTTTTCTATAACAAATGTAGGAAAGTTTTGACTACATCAAAAAAAATGAAGGTTCTTTTTAATATATATATCATTATAAAGTAATTTGGCAGAATGTCTCACGACATCCTGCCAAACATGTTAACCTTAAATCTAATACTATTATGAAAAAACCACGAGACAAATATAAAAAAGAATTTAAAACAATCCAAATATTTTAATTAAAAAATCAAAAAATAATCAATATTTGCCAATTTTCATCCAAATCATATGCTTGGAAGCCCAATTCCTGTTAATTTGCGATATATATCTAAAGCATACACATCGGTCATTCCTGAAATATAATCAAGAACTGCCTGAATTTTGTTGTATATACCTGATGCATCTGTTTCATATTGCTCTGGTATTCTATCTAAAAGAAGTTTAGAGTATGACTGATCGGGGTTTTGAATTGCATTTGTAAATGCTTCAAGCAGAAAACTTATTATCCTATAACCGGCCAGCTCAACATCAAGCACATCGCGAGACCTATATATATGCTCTTTGGCAAATTTTGAGCATTGTTTATATGCACTTGCGGGCCGTGGAGATATCTTATCTATTAATGAGCCTTCAAAGATTCCATTTAGAATAATTGATTCATTTTCTATAAATACTTTTGAGCACTCTTCAACTAACAGACCAATAACAGCAGCTCGTAAATAGGCTATTTGCTCGTTTATATCAGTTACATAAGAGAGGGTATTAATTCGTCGCTCACGTTTTTCATCACTAAAAAAATTAAGCATCAGTTCTTTGGCTTTATCAGTAGACACCAAGTGCAGTCTATGAGCATCTTCTATATCCATTACTTGATAACATATATCGTCGGCAGCTTCAACCAGATAAACCAATGGATATCGAACATATCTTAAAGGACTACTACTAAGTTTTATAATACCCAAACTATCTGCTATGAGTTTATAATCCTCTTCTTCAGAAGCAAAGAATCCAAACTTATTTTTGCCTCCACTTAGCTCAGAAGAGTATGGGTATTTTACAATGGAAGCTAGAGTTGAGTATGTTAGAACAAAACCTCCTTTTCTTTTACCTCTGAATTGATGCATTAGTAACCTTATTGCATTTGCATTTCCTTCGAAACATGTAAAATCACTCCAACGGCCATTCTCTCTTTCAATATATGGCTGTAGATAATTACCTTTCCCTTCCGAAAAAAATGTGGATATCGCATCCTCACCCGAGTGTCCGAATGGCGGATTACCCATATCGTGTGCCAGGCAAGCTGCTGACACAATAGATCCAATTTCCTCAAAATGTGCACTGGAATCAGGGTATTTTGCTCTAAGTTCACGGCCGACAATTTCTCCGATTGAGCGACCAACACTTGATACTTCAAGGCTATGCGTTAATCTATTGTGCACAAATACACTTCCCGGAAGAGGAAAAACCTGTGTTTTATTTTGTAGTCTGCGAAAGGGAGAGGAAAATATTAATCTGTCATAGTCGCGTTGATACTCAGTTCTTTCATGTTTTTTTGGATCATAATAATGCTCCAATCCAAATCTTTTAAGAGATAATAGCTGTTCCCAATTCATTTCCATATTGCTTATATAGACAAAGATAAGAGAAAGTAGTTAATATTAACAAGCGAAAAATGAGATTTTGTCCTCAAATAAGACTAAATTTGTGTCTTCTTTTTTGAAGAATAGACCAACTATATTAGAATGAGTGAAAATATTAAACATGAATGTGGAATTGCGGTTATTCGCTTACTGAAACCCCTTGAATATTATTATAGAAAGTATGGAACATGGCAGTATGGACTTGACAAGCTATATCTGCTTATGGAAAAACAGCATAATCGTGGACAGGAAGGTGCCGGATTAGGTGCAGTTAAACTAGAGTCTTATCCGGGTAATGAGTTTATCTTTAGAGAAAGGGCATTGGGCTCGGGAGCGATAACTGAGATTTTCTCAAATGTACACTCTTCTTTTTCAATTTACTCAGAGAAACAACTGCAGGATATTGAGTTCGTAAAAAAATCTGTTCCATATGCTGCAGAGCTGTTTATAGGACATTTAAGATATAGTACAACCGGAAGAACAGGACTTAAATATGTTCATCCGCTTCTTAGACGTAACAACTGGGCCTCAAGAAGTCTTGCATTAGCGGGCAACTTTAATATGACTAATGTTGACGAAATGTTTGGGCAGTTGCTAAAAGAAGGACAACATCCTCGAGACTATGCCGATACCTTTGTTATGCTTGAATCTATTGGACATTACCTGGATCGTGAGGTTCAGTTTCAATATGACAGACTTGACAAGAATGGCATAAATGGCCAGAAAATGAGCCACTTAATTGAAGAAAAGTTAGATATACCCTTCCTGCTTAAAAGAGCCTCTAAACTATGGGATGGCGGATATGCTCTTTGCGGATTGGTTGGCTGTGGTGATGCTTTTGCTTTGCGCGACCCGTGGGGAATAAGAACAGCATTTTATTATTATGACGATGAAGTTGCAGTTGTTGCATCAGAACGACCAGTTATTCAAACAGCATTTAATCTTACAAAAAACGATGTAAGAGAACTGGAACCAGGACAAGCACTTGTAATTAAAAAAAGTGGAAGTATAAGTACGCATAATATACTTGATAAAAAAGAGAAAATAACACCTTGTTCATTTGAAAGGATCTATTTTTCTCGCGGATCTGATTATGATATTTACAGAGAAAGAAAGAAGTTAGGTGAACTTATAGTTCCGAAAATTATTGAAACCATAAAGGGCGACTTTGACAATACGGTATTCTCATTTATTCCGAATACGGCTGAAGTTGCATATTATGGCATGCTGCAAGGATTGGAAGATCATTTTAATCATCAAAAAGCCCAAACTATTCTTGAAAAAGGAGATTCGCTTAGTAAGGAGGAAATTGATTGCATTTTATCAAAAAGGGTAAGGTCTGAAAAAGTAGCAATAAAAGACATAAAACTTCGTACTTTCATTGCTGAAGGCAAAAGCAGGAATGACCTGGCTGCACACGTTTACGACATCACTTACGGCTCACTTAGGCGGGGGATTGATAATCTGGTTATTATTGATGATAGCATTGTTAGAGGTACAACACTTAAGCAGAGTATCATAAAAATTCTTGACAGACTTGAACCTAAGACAATTATTATTGTTTCTTCGTCACCGCAAATCAGATATCCGGACTACTATGGGATTGACATGTCTAAAATGAGCGAATTTATTGCTTTTAAAGCTGCCATAGCTCTTCTTAAAGAGCGTAATATGCAGTATATAATTGATGAGACTTATGAAAAATGTGTTATGCAAAGTAATAAGAAAAAAGAAGAGATAATTAATTATGTGAAAAATATTTATGCTCCATTTACCGATGAGGAAATATCTGAGAAAATAGCTCAAATGCTTACCGGTAAAGATATAAAGGCAAAAGTTCAGATTGTGTATCAACAAATTGAAGATTTACATAAAGCATGCCCTAATCATAAGGGCGACTGGTATTTTTCAGGTAATTATCCTACTCCCGGTGGTAATAACCTTGTGAACAAAGCATTTATTAACTATATTGAAGGTCAGGAAAACAGACCTCATCAGTTTGAACTCAATTTCTCTTAAAATGATTGAAAGAATAATTATACTTGAGAATGTAGATCCTGTTGTTTTTTTTGGAATTAACAACAGCAACATCCAACTTCTGAAAACTTTATATCCTAAACTTAGAATGGTTGCAAGAGGAAATGTAATAAAAGTTATAGGCGAAGAGGAAGAGTTGGTGGAGTTTGAGGAGAAGATTCATGAGATGGAGAGATTTAGTATCGAAATGAATATCCTTAAAGAGGAGGATATAATTGATATTGTAAAAGGAAAAACACCAGCAGTATCTAACGTCGACAATCTCATAATACATGGATTAAACGGAAAACCTATATTGGCTCGTACTGCAAATCAGAAAAAACTGGTTGATTCTTTCGAAGAGAACGATATGGTTTTTGCAATCGGTCCTGCCGGTTCAGGTAAGACCTATACAGCAATTGCACTGGCTGTTAGGGCTCTTAAGACAAAACAGGTTCGTAAAATAATTCTTAGCAGACCCGCCGTGGAGGCCGGAGAAAAACTTGGCTTCCTTCCGGGTGATATGAAAGAGAAGATTGACCCATATTTGCAGCCATTATATGATGCGCTTGAAGATATGATTCCACCTCTAAAGCTAAAAGAGTATATTGAAAATAAAGTAATTCAGATAGCTCCATTAGCATTTATGAGGGGAAGAACTCTTAATGATGCAATTATTATTCTGGATGAAGCTCAAAATACAACAAAACCGCAGATAAAAATGTTTCTAACCAGGTTGGGATTAAATGGAAAAATGATTATCACTGGTGATATTACACAAATTGACCTTCCGTACTCACAGCCATCCGGACTTATTCACTCTATGAAAATTCTCAGAAATATAAAAGGCATTGCAACTGTTGAATTCAATAAAAAGGATATTGTACGCCACAAATTGGTGCAGAGGATTGTAGAGGCATATGAAAAGGAAAGTTCAGATAATAAAAAAGATAAAAACATTTCAGAAACTACAAACAACAATTAATATGGAAGCTTTAACTAAAACGGATTATAATTTTCCAAATCAGAATAATGTTTATCACGGTAAAGTGCGAGATGTATACAGCATTGGAGACGACTTACTTGTGATGATTGCTACAGATAGAATATCAGCATTTGATGTTGTATTACCAAAAGGAATTCCTTACAAAGGACAGGTTCTAAATCAAATTGCCTCAAAGTTCCTTGATGCCACTTCCGATATTGTACCTAACTGGAAACTGGCTTCTCCGGATCCGATGGTAACCGTTGGGCTGCAGTGTGAGCCATATAAGGTGGAAATGGTTATTAGGGGTTACATTACTGGAAGTGCATGGAGAGACTACAAGAAAGGTGCACGTTCAATTTGCGGCATACCCCTTCCGGAAGGGATGCGTGAAAACCAAAAATTTGAATCTCCTATTATTACTCCAACTACTAAAGCTGACAAAGGACATGACGAAAATATTTCCAAAGAGGAAATTATTGCTCAGGGATTAGTTAGCAAGGAAGAATATCGACAGCTTGAGCAATATACTTATGAGCTGTTTAAAAGAGGTACTGAAATCGCTGCTGATAAAGGACTTATTTTAGTTGATACAAAATATGAGTTTGGTAAAAAAGATGGAAAGATTTTTCTGATTGACGAAATTCATACACCAGACTCATCACGCTATTTCTATAGCGAAGGATATCTAGAACGTTTTGAAAAAGGAGAAGAACAAAAACAGCTTTCTAAAGAGTTTGTGCGCAAATGGCTTATGGACAACGGATTCCAGGGACAGGACGGAGATCAAATTCCTGAAATGACTGACGAATATTGCAAAAGTGTATCAGATAGATATATTGAGCTATATGAAAAAATTGTTGGAGACAATTTTGAAAAGGCTGATGCCAAAGATTTGGAGAAAAGAATTGAAGATAACATTAATAAATACTTAAAAAAATGAGCTATAAAGTAGAATCTGTTAATCCTTATGACTCAGAGCGTCCTAAAAAACAGCAAATGGAGGAGATGTTCGATCAACTGGCACCTACCTATGATAAGATGAATTCTCTTTTCTCTTTAGGAATTGATGGGTACTGGCGCAGAGAAGCATTAAGAGTGCTAAAAAAGTTTCCTTGCAACCATATTCTGGATATAGCAACGGGTACTGGTGATTTCTCTATCTTGGCACATAAAATTCTACAGCCAAAAAAAATCAATGCTATTGATATTTCTGATGGAATGATGGATGTGGGCAGAGAGAAAATAAAGGCAAAAGGATTAGAAAATATTATTACATTTGACCAGCAGGATTGTTCAGACATGACCTTCCCTGATAATACGTTTGATGCTGCAATGTCTTCATTTGGTGTTCGAAATTTTGAGGATATTGATAAAAGTTTTAAAGAAGTATTAAGAGTTTTAAAACCGGGAGGTGTTTTCCTGTTTATAGAACTTACCAGACCTGAAGAACCCCCAATGAAGGAGTTATATAACTGCTATACTAATTATGTTATGCCATATCTATCTGATATAATTGCAACAGAACAGAGAGCTTATAACTATTTACCAAATTCAATAGGTGCATTCCCACAAGGCAGGGAAATGATGCTTATATTGAAAAAGAATGGTTTTAAAAGAATAAGACTAAGACGTTTAACTTTAGGTATCACAACCTTATATATAGCAGAAAAATAATAAAATGGACATCTATGGGTTAATTGGATTTCCATTAATGCACTCTTTTTCTTCTAGTTTCTTTAATGAGAAATTTAAAAATGAAGATATTGAAGCAGAATATTTCAACTTTGAAATTGAAGATATTTTGGAGATTCGACGTGTTATCTTATTTACACAGCATTTGAAAGGATTAAATGTCACGATCCCTTATAAGGAGAAAGTAATTCCGTTTCTTCACAATATTTCATCAGAAGCTGAAAAAATAGGTGCTGTAAATGTAATAAAAGTAAACCGTGAACCGGGTGATATGTATTTTTATGAATTATCAGGTTACAATACAGATTACATTGGTTTTAAAAAATCAATTTATCCGCTAATTAAACCTGATATTCATAAAAAAGCTCTTATTTTAGGGACAGGCGGGGCTTCCAAAGCTGTTGCATACGCACTTTCTGAGTTGGATATTGAATGGAAGTGTGTTTCGCGATCTAAAACTGATAGTGTTCTTAGTTATGAGGAATTATCTCCACAGATTATTTCTGAATATAATGTTATAATTAATGCGTCACCTTTGGGTACACATCCTAATGTTGATAGCTGTCCGCCAATTCCGTATGAATCATTAACTACAAATCACTTACTGTACGATTTGGTGTACAATCCGGAAGAGACTCTTTTTCTTAAACTAGGAAATGAGCAAGGTGCAACAATTAAGAATGGCAAAGAGATGCTGGAAATTCAAGCACTGGCTGCTTGGGATATTTGGAATGAAAAATCGCCCACCTAAATTCACATTTAAGTGGGCGATTGTTTTCCTTAGTCAATATTATGTAGTATGTGTTCTATGACCAGGAAAAATAATAGAGGTGCGATAGTGTAGTTTGTTCCTCATTTACCCAATAGGTAATTGTGTTTCTTCTTCAAGCTCTTCTGAGCTTTGTACATTTCCTTTGTCAAATTCATTGCCTTCATTATCAAAGTAGAAAGTTTTTTCAGTTTGATCCTCTTTGTTTGTAGCAGCTACTTTAGTATGACCTTTTTCACTGTTGTACATTATTGAGCTGATCTCCCAGTCTCCAATGATTGCTCGAATAGCATTTTGAACATTTTCATTTAAATCTTCAAACTTAACGTTTGCATATCCATCACCATCATTTACAAAGTAAATTTCTACTAAAGGTGGTTGTTGTTCCAATTCATTCTGCTGTTGCTCTCGCTCTCTGCTTTGTTGCTCGCTTTCACCAGAATCCTTCTGTACTTTTTCTCCTGACGCATTAAAAAAGATTGTCTCCGATGACTGATCATCTTTTTTAAGTAACTCTACTTTTGTAAGTTGCTGCTCTGAATTATATTTTAAAGATGTAATATCATATTCTTCAGTAAGTGCGTTAATTGAAGCCTGTACTTCTTCGCTAAGATTTTCAAGCTCTACGTCTACAAAACCATTATCTTGTAATACGTTCATTACACTTGGCGCAGTTGCATTTATAGCCTGCAAATTTGTCATCGTAATAAGTCCTGCAATAATTGCAATTGATAAAATAATTTTTTTCATAATAGTAAAAATTTTTTTTAGTGAAAATAAATAAGGTTTTGATTCACTAAGTTTGATTTCTTTTTTCTTTTTTAATTAGATTGACGACGCTTCGTCTACTTTACTATTATCAAAATTCATACTTAAATCTACAAAAGTAACAAACAAACCCCTAAAACCTGATAACCAACCACCATATCATTTAAAACAAATTTGTGCCACACAATAAATATGTGGAAAAAAGTGTGGAAAGTGTGGAAAATTCCACACTCGCAACTGTGTAATCATGTAAATAATGAGATTTTAAACATATTGTACATTAAATATTATAGTGTATATTTGGGTTCAATATCTTAGTATTATAATATTAAGAAGTAAAACAATTATAATGAAATCAGTAAAATCTCCGGAACATCGGATTACAATTAAAGTGGGACTGATTTTTCTTGTTGTAATTCTATTTTTTGTCGGGTTATTTACGTACTCATCCTTTCTTAGAAAAAATATTGATGCACAAAATTTAGAGCTGGATGAGTCATACAGAGTTTTGGAATATAGCAACCATCTTATTAGCTCTATTCAGGATGCACAGGATGCCCTAAACAGATATTTGGTTTCTCCTGGAAGAATACATAGGCAACAGTATGACTCAATTCTTCTGGATATTTCGGAGCAAATTGAAATAATCAAGAGCAGTACTCCAAAATATAATCAAGGATTACTACTTGAAGATATTGACTCACTTTTGAATGAGAAACACTTAATCGTTAACAGATTACTTGGGTTACTGAGGTCGCAAAGTCCTTTAGTGGAACTGGACAGGAGAATTGAAACTATTGACCCGGTAGTTAAAGACACTACAGTTGTAATTACAAATGTAGATACGATTGTTGTTAATAAACAAAGAAAGGACTTTTGGAGCAGACTTTCCCATCTGGTTAATCCTAAATTTGAACCTGATACAACTGTTAGCATAACACATACCGAAAAAGAAGCAAGAGCTTCGATAATTGTAGATACACTTATGTATGCTGATTTAAAAAACATCTCTGAAGAGGCCTCAAAATCATATCAAGCCCAAATAGGGAGGATAGAGCGACAAGTTAGAGAGTTAGTGCTGGCAGATCAGTACATATCTTTGCATATATCCAAAATAATTTCGGAATTCTATAATGAAACAATACAGTCGACTCGACAGGGAACCCTAAATAGTGAGATGTTGTCGCAAAAAATACTAAACTTTGCAATAGTTGTTGGTGCATTGTCGATTGTTTTAATACTGATTATCACATTATTGATTTCGAATGACCTGAATAATGGAAAAAATGCAAGAATTGCCCTTGCTAAAGAAAAGCAACTAACAGAGGATCTAATTGATAGCAGACACAAATTACTACTTTCAGTATCTCATGACATAAAAACTCCTTTAAGTTCAATGATGGGCTATATGGAGATATGGGATTCAGAAGATAAAAATGAATCACGTAAACGTCAGCTAAAATCGGCAAGAAATTCAGGTAGACATATCCTTAGTTTACTTACCAATCTATTGGAATTCTCAAGATTGGAACAAAAATCTGCTGTATTAAATATTAGCGCTTTCAACTTAATAGAATTGATTGAAGATATATTAAGCATGTTTCAACCATTTACGGAAGAGAAGAAGCTTGATTTAAATTTTAATAATAATTTATCTGCTCCTTACTATATTGAGTCTGATTATACTGTTATAAAACAGATACTTATAAATATAATTTCAAATTCTGTAAAATACACCTTAAATGGGAGTGTAAATTTAACTGTTTCAGAAATTAAAAAAAATGTACTTCAATTTAATATAGAAGACACCGGCATAGGCATTAGCGAAGAAGATTTTTCAAAAATATTTAAACCTTTCTCCAGAGTTAAGAGCTCTATAAATTCAGAAGGAAGCGGATTTGGACTATATGTAACTAAAGGGTTAACCGAATCTTTGAAAGGGAATATTACTCTAGACTCTGAAAGAGGCGTAGGAACCAATGTAGAGATTAAGTTACCAGTAAAAAAAATTGAAAATATTGTTGCAACTAACAAAGATGATCTCCAAAGCCCCCAATGTGATACAAGAGTATATGAAAAAGTTCTAATATTCGAAGATGATATTTCATTAGGTAATTTAATTAAAGAATTCTTGGTTCAAAAAGGATATAAAGTTAAACTATGCAACAGAACAAAAGATATTAAGGGGTTTTTACGTATAATTTCCTCATTTGACATTGTTTTTACTGATATGCAAATGTTTGAATATACTGGAACTGAAATTTTGAGAGATATAAGAGAAATAGACAAAGATATTCCGGTATGGTTAATGACTGCAAATGATGAGTATTCTACAGTAAAGACCTTTAACGAAGGATTTACAGGGTTGATAGAAAAACCAATACACATGAACAAACTTATTCAAATTCTACAGGGGAACATGCTGAAAAGTAGTTTAAATAATGGTGGAAATGATAAAGTAGTTGAACTGAATTCCGTAACTCTGCAATCAAGGTTCCCCCAATTATCCTCTATGTTTTTAGACGATGCTGAGTCAATAAAAGATCTACTGTCTGAATTTGTGGCTAACTCTGAGAGAGATAGGAAATTATTATCTGAGTTCATAAAAAACAATCAATTTGAAAAAGCACAAAGATTATGTCACAAGATACATCCATTCTATAGTCAGCTCGATGCCGAATACTTAGCAACTCCACTTCGTAAAATGGATTCGCTAAAAGGGCAAGACGCTAATGAATATCCTGAATGGAAACAAGATCTGGCTAATACAATTGAGAAGATTGAAGAATTTACACAGAGTATAAAAAATGATTTTTTATCATCTTAACGTATTCTATTATACTTACACTACAACTGAATATTGTAAAGATGAATTTTATTGTAGAGTGTTTTTCTGTCGATTTTTAAAAGTTTTGCAGCTTTGGTTTTATTACCTTTCATTATTTCAAGAGCACGAATAATTCTCTCCTTTTCATTATTCTGATCTAGAATATCAATTTCGTGTTTCACCGCTTCGTCCTTATTTGAAGATACTGCTACATCTAAATTAGGCAAATTATTAACTTTAATAGAACCCCCTTGAGTAAACAAAACTGACCTCCTTATTACATTTCGCAGCTCTCTTAAATTACCAGGCCAAGAGTAAATCTCTAGCAATGTCATAGCCTCAGGAGAAATAATTTCCACACTTTTATCCAGTTCTAAGTTGGCTTCATTTCTAAAGTAATCGGCATATAGCTTTATATCTTCAACACAATGCCGAAGAGGAGGAACACTGATCTTAAACTCATTTAAACGGTGGTAAAGATCTTCTCTAAATCTTCCTTCTTCTATTGCTAACTCAAGGTCCTCATTTGTTGCTGTTATAATTCTAACGTCAACCTCAACATCTACAGATGTTCCTATTGAGCGTACTTTCTTCTCCTGTAGTGAACGAAGCATCTGCATTTGCACCCCATACGGCAGATTTCCAACTTCATCAAGAAATAAAGTTCCACCGTTAGCATCTTTAAAAAAGCCGGTTTTGTCTTCAATTGCTGAGGTAAATGATCCTTTTTTATGTCCAAAAAGTTCACTGGGGGCAAGTTCGGTTGAAAGACTGCCACAATCTACTGCCACAAAGGGTGCGTTTGCTCTTGAGCTTTTATTATGAATAAGATGAGCTACATGCTCTTTTCCGGTTCCACTTTCTCCAACTATCATAACAGACATCTGAGTAGGAGCTACCAATTCGATATGAGTATACATCTGCTTAGACAACTCACTTTTCCCTTCAACAAATCTCACACTATCAAGAGTAGCACTCTTTACCTTCTTTTTTGTTGAAGAGGTATTATCCGAATCTTTTCCCTTTTTTGAGCTTTTAGCTGATTCGAAAACTGCTTCAATCTTTTGAGTAAGAAGTGAGGGATTAATAGGTTTTTCCAGAAAATCAAAAGCTCCTAATTTTATAGCTGAAACGGCAGTTTGAACTTCCCCATAGCCTGTCATAATTATAACGGGTAAAGATTCAAATCTCTCTTTTATCCATGATAAAAGCATTATACCATCACCATCAGGTAATCTTAAGTCAGATAATACAACATCAAATGGCTCTGAATCGGATAAATATTCTTGTGCCGACAACATACCATTACTCAGTGTTGCCGAAAATCCGTTTCTCTCAAACCATTTCAAAAGCATTGATCCAAACGAACGATCATCTTCTACTATTAAAATTCTTCCGTACACCTCAATTACTTAAATCTTGCAGTAAAGATAGTCCATTTATATTTCATTGTCCAAAATCATTCTAAAAACATTTCGTACATGTAACAAAAAATGTCCGTTTTAATTTTTTTTAGTTAACTATGCATTTTATCTAAACGCCAAAAAGCTTTTATTACTGCAGATTGTATTATATTTGATGTTAAAAAAAACATCAATGAATAATAGCATTAAAGCACTGCTACAGGTTATCAATAATAAAAATGCAGACGCGTGTATTATTACATCTTCAGTTAATCAATACTGGATATGTGGTTTTATTTTCGACGGGTACTTATATGTAACAAAAGAAAATGAGCTTATTCTTTTTGTGAAGCGTCCTTCAGGACTTTTAGATGATAGGGTAGTTTCTATCAGAAAACCAGAGCAAATTCCTGAATTATTAAAAGAGGCCGGTCTGGCTGTGCCTGAGAGTGTTTTAATAGAAGCCGATCAAATGTCGCTTAATACTGCAAACCGACTGCAAGCAGCTCTAAATATGCCTAAGTTTGGAAATATATCGGCTGATTTAAGAAGACTACGCACAATTAAGACTGAATCTGAGCTGAATATAATGCGTGAGTGTGCAAAAATTCATACTAAAGTATATCAAAAGATTCCATACTTATACAGAAAGGGAATGACTGACCTGGAGCTGCAAATAGAGATTGAACGTGAAATGCGTTTGCATGGATCAATGGGTATTTTCCGCTCGTTTGGCGAAAACATGGATATATTTATGGGAAGTATGCTGGCAGGGAATAACGCTCAGGTAGCGTCACCCTACGATTACGCACTGGGCGGCAAGGGAATAACACCACTTTTACCGATTGGTGCTGACAACACTGTACTCCAGCCAGGAACAACGCTAATGGTTGATATGGCAGGCAACTTTAAACCTTATATGGATGATATGACTCGCACTTTCATTATAGAACATGCTCCAGATATTGCTTACAAAGCTCATCATACGTCAATTGAAATACACCGCCAAATTAAAAAGCTTGCTAAGGCCGGAACATTGTGTTCAGACTTGTATCTACTTGCAGAAGAAATTACAAAACAGAATGGCTTACAGGATTATTTCATGGGCACTACTCAGCAGGCAAAATTCATTGGACATGGTGTAGGACTAGAAATAAACGAACCACCTGTGCTTTCACCTCGCTCCAAAGAGGTCTTAGAGCAGGGAATGGCATTTGCTCTAGAACCAAAATATGTGCTGCCTGAAATTGGAGCAGTTGGTATAGAAAACACCTATATTGTGCATGAAGATGGGGTAGAAAATATCACAATGTGTGAAGAAGAGATGATAATATTGTGAGTATCCCGCTAACTTACACAGTTTTCGGAATACTCACCATAGATGTTTACACTAAGATGCTTGTGTATAACTTATCTGTTATTTGAGAATGAATACGGAAGATCTTTATTATGTATTCCTCTCGTTTTATTTGGCTGAGAGCTCATAATAAAAGATATTTCTCCCCCTTCAATTAGATCATCATGTGTCAGAAAATTTTTAGTATATCTCTCGCCATTCAAGGTCATCTCTTCAATATATCTATTCTTCTTATCATTATTGGTAGAGTTTATTTTAAGAACAGCTCCATCTTCCAGTTCAATTTCAACTGATTCAAACAAAGGTGAACCTAGTATATATTGATCACTTCCCGGACATACAGGATAGAATCCAAGAGCAGAAAACACATACCAGGCAGATGTTTGCCCGTTGTCTTCATCTCCACAATATCCATCAGGGGTTGCAGAGTATAGCTTATCCATTATTTCTCTCGTCCAATATTGAGCTTTCCATGGCTCACTACCATAGTTGTATAGATAAACCATATGCTGGATTGGCTGATTCCCATGTGCGTATTGTCCCATATCCATCACTTGCATCTCTCGCATTTCATGAATCATCCTTCTACTATTCATACCTTCCAGTCCGGGAATAATAAATACAGAATCAAGCATGTTTATAAACTCCTTTCTACCTCCCATTAATTCAATCAATCCTTGAGGATCGTGAAATACAGACCACGAATAGTGCCAGCTGTTACCTTCTGTAAAATCACGACTCCAATCCGTAGGATTAAAAGAGTCTGAAAAAGAGCCATTGTCTGAGCGTCCAGCCATCAATTTATGCTTAGGGTTATATAAATTCTTATAATTCATAGCTCTTTCTCCATAAATGCCAATCTCAGACTCCGGTTTGCCTAAAGCTTTACCAAGAGTGTAAATTGTCCAATCGTTATATGCATATTCAAGCGTTCTTGCTACATTCTGACTTATTTTCACATTGTTAGGTATATAACCATACTTGTTATATTCTGAAAACCCCGTTCTACCTGAAGCAGGCACTGTTGGGTGTACATTATTAGCTCCGTGTATTAACGCTTCCCATAACTTTTCAATATCATAGCCTCTCAGTCCTTTTATATATGCATCAGCTACTACAGAAGCTGAATTATTTCCAACCATTATATTCCTGTGACCAGGACTAGCCCATTCAGGCAGAAAACCACTCTCCTTATAAGCATTAACTAACCCCTCCTGCATCTTCACATTTTCTGAAGGAAAAATTAGATTTAGAAAAGGGAAAAGACTCCTGAATGTATCCCAAAAACCAGTGTCTGTAAACATATAACCTGGAAGCACTTCACCATTATACGGACTATAATGATATATATTTCCATTTGCTCCAATTTCTGTTAAATTCCTTGGAAACAGTACCGTACGATAAAGATTGGAATAGAAAGTTCGAAGGTTATCAATATTATCATCTTTTATTCTTATTCTACCCAAGACCTCATTCCAGCGTAATTCTCCTTTAGATAGTATTGTTTCAAAGGAATCATTCCCTAGCTCCTGCAAGTTAAGCATCGCTTGATCTTCACTGATAAAAGATGATGCAACTTTCGCATAAATTTGCTCTTTTCGCGATGTCTTAAAACCAATAATGGCGCCTGCATGATTTCCAGAAAACTCATAATCATCTACAGATATTTCTCCATCTTTGACTGCAGCAAAATATGTAAAAGGTTTATCAAACAATATCACAAAATAGTTTTTGAAGTTATCGGGTACTCCACCACTATTTCTTGTAGAATAGCCAACTATTTTCTGTTCTTCTGGAATAATTCTTATGTAAGAACCTTTATCAAAAGCATCAGCAATAATATATGCCGAATCACTCTCAGGAAAAGTAAATCTGAACATAGCAGCTCTTTCAGTCGGAGTTATTTCAGTGGTTATATCATAATCTGCAAGATAAACACGATAATAGTGTGGCTTGGCAATCTCAGCTTTATGCGAAAACCAGCTAGCTCTTTCATCTTCATCAAATATTGCTTTACCTGTAATTGGCATCAAAGAGAACTGTCCATAATCGTTCATCCATGGACTAGGTTGATGCGTTTGTTTAAAACCTCTAATTTTGTCAGCACTATATGTATACATCCATCCATCACCCATTTTTCCGGTCTGTGGCGACCAAAAATTCATCCCCCAGGGAAGTGCAATAGCAGGATATGTATTTCCAGTAGATAATTCATACTTAGAGTCAGTCCCCACCAAGGTATTTACATAGTCTACCGGATTTAAAGAGTTTGCACTCACATTCAAAATTATTCCAATTAAATAAATTGAACTAAAAAAAACAACTTTCCTCATAAGTTTATTAATATATTAAATTAGAAAAACCATGCCTTGCCAATACTGCGTACTCTGCAGCAAAAGTAAAACTAAACATACCTTCAGTATTATTGGCCTTCTCTTCATTATTCCAGCCGGAAAGTAAGTTAGTGGGTAAAATTCCGTTATAAAGAAACTTTTCATAACCGAAATCGAGATTCTTCTGAAAAGTAGAAATATAATTACCGATATTCATATATTTAGGATAAAAATCAACATAAGCTCTCATCAAAACACCATTAAACCAGTTGTTGAAACCATCAACACTATACCTATATAAGCTGTTATTTTCAATATCTTTTTTAGCAAAATATGAGAATGTTGCTTCTGATAGATTAATACCATCGGCTCTATAGGATTCTTTTCCTGATGCTCTATATAAATCAGCTGCACCCGACAACATTGTACCACTATTATAAGTTAACGGAGGCCCTACTCTATCATAACAGACTACACCTTTGCGATACTCAACCCCATCAACCATTTCCAATATGGGTTCCGAAGGTATGCACCCACCCATCATATCACTATAAACTCCTGCTTCATGCATCAGGTGATATTTCTGCCACTCATATATTTTCTCGGCAAATAGAAGATAGTAATCACTCTTCTTAATGATCAATGACTTTCTGCTTTTCCTGTCATTATGATCTATAAAACGGTAAGACATTTCATCGCTACTACCCTTATACAGTTCATGTAGCCATACTAAAGGACTAATCATAGGTCCATTACTGCAGGAATGTTTAGTAACGTATCCAGGTCCCCAAGGAATACCCCCTATCTCTTTTCCATCACTATCAAATGTACAATCCCATCCATCAAGAACATATTCGGTAAGATATTCAGCTAAAACAAGATACTCTTCTTCCTTTGTAACTTTATACGATATAAGAAGTTCTCTAATTAACCACATCTGATCATCATAAACATTCTCAATACCTTCTACTTTTGCATTCCCTTTTGATTCAGATCGATGAACACCATAGACGATCCACTCTTTAGTTTGTGTATATGACGTAAGAGTAAATGTTCCTAAATAGTAGTCAATATTTTCATATAGCCGTTTAAGCAGAATTACAAATCTATCGAAATGCTCTTTGTACAAAATGCCATCTCCATATAAATTCTCTGCATCCAAAGCTCTTAAAATTGCATTTACTGCCTCTATAGCACTCGTATACATCCAGACACTTCCGGTTTCATTAGAACGTCTACCTGTAAAAGGATTATAGTAACGAGACATAATCATATCACTACCTGTAAAATATGCAATTGTTGCACTATCTGCCAATTCAATGGCACGCAAAAGATTTCTCTCACTTATTGCTTTATTATCTGTGAAAGCAACAGTATAGTCAGAAGCATTAACCTTCGAAAAACAGAGTGAAATTAAAATTACAGCAACTATAATAAGTCGAGTGTATTTCATACTTTATATAATAATGTTTATCATGGATGTAAATATATAAATAATCATTCATTATTCATCCCTCTCTTTTCATTAGTATTTTCTCTAAATAAAAAAATCCCGATTGGAACTAAATCCAACCG